>NZ_JBHTND010000017.1:0-105740 GCF_042679825.1 Methylobacterium marchantiae
GTGATCAGGCTCCGCATGCGATGCCCTCCAAAAGCCTCGCAGAAGCCCAATTCCCAAACCGGCGCTACATCAAATCCTCAAATGCGATTCCCCTGGCTGCGGCGGCGCGCGTCGACTCGGCGCGGGCCCAGGCCTCGCGGGTCTCGCCGCAGAAATCGGCGAGGCGGCCCGCCGCGATCGCCGCGCGCATCCCCGCCATCAGATCCTGGTAGTAGGACAGGTTGTTCCAGGTCAGCAGCATCATGCCGAGGATCTCGTCCGTGCGCACGAGGTGATGGAGATAGGCGCGGGAATAGTCGCGGGCGGCGGGGCAGGACGAGGTCTCGTCCAGCGGGCTCGTATCCTCGCCGTGGCGGGCATTGCGCAGGTTGATCCGGCCGTGGCGGGTATAGGCGAGGCCGTGGCGGCCGGCGCGGGTCGGCATGACGCAGTCGAACATGTCGATGCCGCGCATCACCGAGCGCATCAGGTCGTCGGGCGTGCCGACGCCCATGAGGTAGCGCGGCTTGGTGGAGGGCAGATGCGGTTCCACCGTCTCGATCATCCTGAGCATCACCTCCTGCGGCTCGCCCACCGCGAGGCCGCCGATGGCGTAGCCCTTGAGGTCGAGATCGGCGAGCGCCCTGGCGCTCTCCACTCGCAGGTCGGGCAGGTCGCCGCCCTGGACGATGCCGAACATCGCCTTGCCCGGCTGCTCGCCGAACCTGATCCGGCAGCGCTCGGCCCAGCGCAGGGACAGGCGCATGGCGCTCTCGATGGCGCCGCGCTCGGCCGGGAGGCGCACGCATTCGTCGAGCTGCATCTGGATGTCCGAGCCGAGAAGTCCCTGGATCTCGATGGAGCGTTCGGGGCTCATGTGGTGGGCCGACCCGTCCACATGCGAACGGAAGGTGACGCCCTGCTCGTCGAGTTTCCTCAAGGCGGAGAGCGACATCACCTGGAACCCGCCGGAATCGGTGAGGATCGGGTGCGGCCAGTTCATGAAATGGTGGAGACCGCCGAGCCGCTCCATGCGCTCCGGGCCGGGGCGCAGCATCAGGTGGTAGGTGTTGCCGAGCACCACGTCGGCGCCGAGGTCTCGGACCTGGCCCGGATACATCGCCTTGACGGTGGCCGCCGTCCCCACCGGCATGAAGGCCGGCGTGCGGATCGTGCCCCGCGGCATCGAGATCGCCCCGGTGCGGGCCTGCCCGTCGGTGGCGTCGATGCGGAAGGTGAAGTCCGGCGAGGAGGTGGAGCGGGAATCGGACATCGCAGGCGCGCCGTTTGTCTCTACAGGCGGCCGTCGGGTGAGGCCGGATCGAGCGCCTGATAGCCCGTGGCCTCGGCGATGACGAGCCGCATCAGGGCGAGGCCGGGCCGGATGCTGTCGAGGGGCAGGCGCCCGATGGCGCCCGCGCGTGCGCCGGCAGGGCATCCTGGCCGCTCGCCTCGAGCCGCTGACGCGGCAGGTGATGCGCTCCCGGCACCCGGCAAGTGGAGTGACCCTTCAATCGGTTGGGGCCGGAAACAGCAGGCTCGAATCCCCGTAGGAGTAGAATCGATATCCCTCCGCGACGGCATGGGCATAGGCCGCCCGCATGGTCGCCAGGCCCGAGAAGGCCGAGACCAGCATGAACAGGGTCGAGCGCGGCAGGTGGAAGTTGGTCATCAGCGCGTCCACCCCGCGGATGCGGGTGCCCGGCGTGATGAAGATCTCGGTAGGACCGGAGAAGGCGTGAAGCCGGCCCTCCCCGTCCGCCGCGCTCTCGATGAGGCGCAGGGCGGTGGTGCCCACGGCCACGATCCGGCCGCCCCTGGCGCGGACGGCGTTGAGGGCGTCGGCGGTCCCGGCGTCGAGGATGCCGATCTCGGCATGCATGCGGTGGTCGTCGGTGTCGTCGGCCTTCACCGGGAGGAAGGTGCCTGCGCCCACATGCAGCGTCACTGTGTGGCGTTCGATGCCGGCGGCGTCGATCCGGGAAAGAAGCGCGTCGGAGAAGTGCAGGCCCGCCGTGGGAGCGGCGACGGCGCCGGCCTGCCGGGCATAGACCGTCTGGTAATCCACCGCGTCCCGCGCGTCGGTGGGGCGCTTGCCCGCGATGTAGGGCGGTAGAGGCAATTCGCCGGTGAGCGCGATGGCCTCGTCGAGGGCGGGGCCCGAAAGGTCGAAACGCAGGACGATCTCGCCGCCCTCCCGCTTCTCCACGATGGTGGCGTCGAGGACGCCCAGCGCGCAGGCCTCGCCCTCCCCGCTCCGTCCGAAACCGATCCTGTCGCCGATGGCGAGGCGCTTGCCGGGGCGGGCGAAGGCGCGCCAGCATTCGGGGGCCTCGCGCAGATGCAGCATCGCCTCCATCCGCAGGCCCGGCGAGCCGGGACGGTGGCGGATGCCGTGGAGGCGGGCCGGGATCACGCGGGTGTCGTTGAAGACGAGGGCGTCGCCCGGCCGCAGCAGGTCGGCGAGATCGCGCACCGCGCGGTCCTCGAGGGGCTGGCCGGGCCTGACCACGAGCAGCCGCCCGGCATCGCGGGGCTGGGGCGGCCGCAGGGCGATGCTCGCCTCGGGCAGATCGAAATCGAAGAGGTCGACGCGCATCGGGCGCCAACAGCACGGTTCGGGCCTGCGGATCAATGCCCGGCGGGTCGCGGCGAGGTCGAAAGGGCTTCGTGCGGCTTCACGCGACAATGGATGTCGAGCAGGCCGCATTTTCACCGGCCTACGCTCAAAACAACCTTGACCGCACGCGTTCAAGTAGGCGTGGTGCTCGGCCGATTTCAACGAGATTTGGTTCGCGCGATGACTGAGAATCTCAAGGCCGAAACGTCCGGGATCAAGGGCCCTCGTCGCCGGATCACGCTCGACTCGCAGCTGATGTCTTACTGGGACCGGGAGGCTCAGCGGCTCGATACCATGGCGGCCAACGCCCGCTGGGCCTGGATGGCCCGGAGCTATGCGCGCAAGGCCGAGCGAGCGCGGGCACAGAGCGCCAAAAGCGCCGCCCGCGAGACCGCGCGTCGAGCTAAAGATAAATAATTTTTAATACATATATTTCATGTCAAATTACCTGCGGCGAAAAAGATCTCGCATCTCATCACTCCGAGTAGCCTGAGTTGATATGCCTGCCAGAGCAAGCGCCTCAAAAAACAACTTCATGATACCTTCAAATTCATTCAATGAAATTGCCGTTTCGACCGATAGATTGCTTGAGCGCAATACTCTTGGCCCTTTGGGATTGGGCGCGCTGATATCGATTATCAGCTGATCAGGGTTATTTGGATCATCAATCCCAAAGATTTCATACATGGCACGAACTAAGAATCGCATATCGGCTTCGTTTAAAGGTTGTCCTTTTCTTGGGTTAATAAGGACATCGTATGAGCGGCCATCAACAAACCAAGAGCCGTTTTTAATTGGTCTGAACCAAGTGCCCAATACAGGGGTGAGTTTTGGCCCGCTTGGGTACCATGATCCTCGTGCTAAAAAGTAATCATTTAAATGACCTGCAACCTCTTTAAGGCATCTATTCTTCCATTCTTTCTTGTAAAATGAAAAATTTTTGTCAAGATAATCTTGATCTATTTTATTTTCGGCGATGTGCTTTATTCTAGAATAAATCGCACCGTATGATAGAAATGAATTAGTGTTCCTGGACTCAATCTCCCTCGCAGTTAGCATTGGGTCAATGTCGACAATGCTTGGTCTTGCGAACTTGATGACATCTAAAAAGTGAAATGTCTTAAGTCGAGCGTGCAACGGAGTGCTCCCAACGTAACCTGTTCCTAAGTGGACGTTAGCACTGAAATTTGTTTAGTAAAGAACGCTCTACAGTCAGTGAGATTTTCCTGATCCGCCAAGCGAACAAAAATAGGCATAAATAAGTTCGTTTGGGATGCGATCCCGAATACCTTTATTTTCCTCAAGATTATGGAAAATTGTATGCCAAGGGGAGCCGTTTTTGTGTGTCAATGTCACTAACTCGGATGCGCTGTATTTAATATAGAAATCAGTTATTTTTTTTATCAATTCAAAATCGATTTTTGTTGAAGCAACGAAATCGACACTCCTCATTTTTCCTAACTTATGGTCCATGTATAGTGCTTTTTCTGTTATCGGCTGATCGCCGAACTTACTGAACGAATCAAAAACGACCCTAATCACAGGACCATATTGCCATGCCTCAAAATGATTTCTAATCAGAGCTTCGTTCTTCCGTGCAAAATACCAGCCATGCACCAGATATATGATCTTATTTATTTTCAAATTGGTAATGTTCATTGATAACGAGTCATAATTTGATAGTATATGATTCGCTATTGCTCGGGCATCTTGCATGATAGTTGCGCCTAAATTCCCGATTTTTATCTTCCAGCATAGTTAATTTTCGGTTGAAGGAAGGTCGGAGCAGGCCGATTTGACCCAGGACGGCCGGGGATAGAAACTTGTGAATACGCCGGGCTAAGGCCCGAGACATAGCCCCGACTAAACCCTTCACCGGCGGGTTCAACCTTTGCCGTGGCCTTGTCCGCCGTGATGATCGTATGGGCGGGGGCGCTTTGAACCAGCTTCTTCTCAGCCTCTCGCCCAGTCTCCCGCCGGGCCCGCCACGGATCGCACCGGCCATGGACCGCACTCAGAAAGCCGCCCTCGCGAGCGCCGGAATCGGCGCTCTGGTGATGGCGCTCAAGTTCGCCGCCTACTGGCTCACCGGGAGCCTAGCGCTCTATTCCGACGCGCTGGAGAGCATCATCAACGTGGCGGCGGCGGCCTTCGCCTTCGTCGCCCTGCGGGTGGCCGCGGCGCCGGCCGACGACGACCATCCCTACGGCCATCACAAGGCCGAGTACTTCTCGGCGGTGATCGAGGGTGCCCTCATCATCGTGGCGGCCATCCTGATCTTGCGCGAGTCGTTCTACGGCCTCCTCGACCCCAAGCCGCTCGACGCGCCGATGCTGGGGCTCGCCGTGAACGGTCTCGCCACGGCGATCAACGGCGTCTGGGCCGTCGCGCTCCTCGGTCGTGGCAAGGCCTGGCGCTCGCCCGCCCTCGTCGCCGATGCGCGCCACGTCATGTCGGACGTGGTCACCTCCGGCGGGGTGCTCGTCGGCGTCGCGCTGGTGGCGTTCACCGGTACGCTGATCCTCGATCCGCTCATCGCCGGCCTCGTCGCCCTCAACATCCTGTGGTCGGGCTGGACCATGGTGCGCGATTCGGTGAGCGGCCTCCTCGACAAGGCGGCGCCTGCCGAGATGGTGACCCAGATCCGCACCCTGATCTCCGACCACGGCGAGGGCGCGCTGGAGGCGCACGACGTGCGCACCCGCCACGCCGGACAGGCGACCTTCATCGATTTCCACCTCGTCGTGCCCGGCGAGATGACGGTGAAGGATTCGCACGACATCTGCGACCGGCTGGAGAGCGCCATCGAGGGCGCCATCGAGGGCGCCGTGGTCGTCATCCACGTGGAGCCCAGCGAGCATGCCAAGGGGCGCGGCGTGCCGGTCGTTTGAGGCTGCCGGGGTCCCCGCGCGGTCGTCCGCCTGTCATCCATCCCCTCTAGCGTCCGCCGCGCTTCGAGGAATCGACGTCCGCCATCCGGCCGACGTCCACGGACCGGGATGAGACAGCATGACCGCCTATTCGGTTGCCGCCGGCACGACACAATCCGCACGACTGACCCTGTCGGGTGCCGATACGCTCCAGGTGGACGGCACCCTCTCGGTCTCGGGCGATGCTCAGACCGTGCGCTTCACGACCGCCCCGAACGGCGCCGTGATCACCAATGACGGCCTGATCGAGAACACCGCCTCCGGCGGCCGCGCCATCCGCTTCGAGAGCGGCGTCGGCGCGACGCTGAACGCGACGATCGACAATGACGGCGACATCCTCGCCGTCGACGACGCCGTGCAGATCGCGGCCGGGAGCGTCGCTGCCGGCACCCTGACGCTCACCACGGGGGCCGGTTCCAGCATCGTCTCCAACGGAGGGCAGGCGCTCGATTTCGCCTCGACCATGGGCGATTTCCTGGCCGAGATCGACAATGCCGGGTCGGTGCTGTCGCGGATCTCCGATGGCCTGCGCATCGGCGCCAAGCTCGATCTCGTCAATAGCGGCACGATCCAGGGCGGTTCCGCGCCCGGCTACGTCCAGGGCGCCGACGGCATCCAGTTCGAGGACGATGCGGGCGGGACGATCCTCAACGCGGCGGGCGGCGCCATCCTCGGCGACCGTCACGGCATCGACATGGGCGAGGGCAGCCTCGTCACGGTGACGAACGAGGCGGGCGCCCGCATCCTCGGCGGCAACGGGTCCGGCGTCGGCTCGGACGGCACGGCGAGCGTGGTCAATTACGGAATCATCACGGGGTCCTTCGCGGATACGGCCGGCTCCGACGTCAACGGCTCGACACCGGGGGCCAAGGATGGCGGCGGCCCGGACGGCATCAACGACGGCGACGGCGACGGGATCGACATCGATTTCCGGGCGACGATCGAGAACCATGGCGTCATCCGCGGTCTGGGCGCCGGCGGTACCGGCTCGGACGGCCTGCCCAACACCGCGGAAGGCATCGCGGCGGGCGGCGGCGAGATCACGAACCTCGCCGGTGCGTGCATCTACGGCGCCGGCCTCGGCATCCTGATCGACGACAGTTCGCAGGGAAATGCGCCGTTCCTGACGACGATCGACAATGCGGGGCTCATCCAGGGCGGATCGGGCATCGCCATCAGGATCGTCAGCGACCTCGACGACGGGATCGTCAATTCGGGCCGCATCCTCGGCGGCGGCGGCACCGCCATCCAGTTCGGGTCCGGCGACAACACGCTCGGTATCGAGAGCGGCTCGTCCATCCGCGGCACGAGTCTGGGCGGCGACGGCACCGACACACTCGATTATTCGGATTACGGTTCCTCGGCGCGCGCGTTCCTCGACAGCGGCAGGGCCACGGGGACCGGCGGAATCTCCGGATTCGAGATCGTGAAAGGCTCGGCTTTCGCGGATTCCGTGAGGGGCGATTCCGGGGAGAACCACTTCCTCGGCGGCGCGGGCAATGACCGGCTGTTCGGCGGCGGTGGCGACGACACCCTGACCGGCGGAGCGGGGACGGACGTGCTGCGCGGCGATGCCGGCGCCGACACCTTCGTGTTCGACGTCCTGCCTTTGGCCGGCGAGAAGGACCGCATCGTCGATTTCAGCCATGGCGAGGATACCCTCGCCTTCGATTCGAGCACCTTCACGGCGCTGTCCGACGGCGCGCTGTCGAACGACGCCTTCGCCCTCGGCACCGCGACCACGACCGACCAGCGCATCGTCTACGACAGCGCCAGGGGCAACCTGTTCTACGATGCCGACGGCTCCGGCACGGCCCACGACGCGGTCCTGATCGCGACGCTCCTCGGCAAGCCGGTGCTCGACGCCGCGGACGTGCTGGTCGTCTGACGATCGCATCGATCCGGACGTCGCCGGTCCCGGCCAGAACCGGGATCGGCGAGCACGGCTTTCAGCGTCCGGCGCCGGCCATCGCCACCATCGCCGCTATCGTCCTGCGACGCCGCGCATGCCGGCGCAGGACGTAGAGAACGAGACCGGTGACGGCGAAGAGCGGCATCGCCAGAGCGGCGAGGAAGAACGCGAAGGCGACGACCCTGCCGAAGAAGCGCCCGCGATGCACTTCCAGCATGTTCTCGGCCATCTGGCGGCCGAGGGGTTTGTCGGCGAATCGGGCCCGGGACAGGCGGGCACCGGTGGCGGGGTCGAAAGTGGCCTCGTCGCGGGCCTTCGGCAGGTCCGAGGCGGCGGCGAGGGAGCGGATGCGGATCGTCGCGAGTTCCGGGCCCGGCAATGCGATGAGGACCATGTGGGCCCCTTCCCCCTCGCCCGTGCTGAAGCTCGCGAAGGCGGCGTCGAGGGTCGAGGGAGCGACCTCGGCGGGCAGTCCGGCGCGCCGGGGCGGCTTGGCGCGCTGTACCTCGCCCGTGAGCAGCCAAGTCGCGGCACTCCTGTAGCTGTCGTAGGACCACCACAGACCGGAGAGGGCGATGAGGACGTAGACCGGCAGCAGCCAGGTTCCCGCGACGCTGTGGAGCGACCACCAGCGCGGCCGGCCCGGGCGCTTGAGGGCGGGTTTCAGCCAGATCCGCCAGGAATGGAGCTTCGGCCAGCGCAGGTAGAGCCCGGTGGCCAGGAACACGAGCAGCGCGAGGGTGCTGATCCCGGTGAGACTGCGCCCCCAGCCCTTGCCGTCGCCCGGCAAAAGCAGCCAGCGGTGCAGCTTGCGGATCGTGACGAAGGCGCCCTCCAGCCGCATGGCGCCGAGGTCCCGTCCGTCCACCGGATCGAGATAGAGGGTCGGCGGTCGCGTGCCGAGGCTCGCATCGTTGACGAAGCGGACGCGGGGGCTCCGCTCCGGTTCGCCCCAGAGCGTGAGGGAATTGACCGTGAGGCCCGGATGCTGCGCCTCGATGCGCGCCAGCAGGGCGGAGGGCGACAGGCGGGGGGCCTCGCTCGCGGCGACGTAGGCCCGGTCGGCATTCGCCCATTCCGTCACCGCCTCCTCGTAGCTCAGCAAGGCGCCGGTCATGCCCACGAGGGCGAGGACGAAGCCGGCGGAAAGGCCGAGCAGCCAGTGCAGGCGGAAGAGGACGGTGCGGAGGGTCATGGCGGGGCGCCCTACCAGAACAGCCGGGCCGAGACGATCGCCTGCAGCGGTTCGCCGATGGCGACGCCGAGATTGGTGCCGATGGAGGAGGTGTAGACCGTCTCGTCGGTGAGGTTGCGCAGGTTCAGCTGCACGGTGGCCGGCCGGCCTCCCACGCGGGTGTCGTAGGCGACGAAGGCGTCGGCCACGGCGTAGTCCGGCATCCGGAAGGTGTTGGCGGCATCCCCCGGCCGCGACCCGACATAGCGTCCGCCGATCCCGGCCCGCAGGCGTCCATCGCCGACCTGACCGAAATCGTGGGTCAGGAACAGCGAGGCGGTGTGGGGCGCCACGTTGAGGAGCTCGTTGCCCTTCAGCGTCGGATCGGCGGTCACCACGGCGTCCGTATAGGCGTAGGTGGCGACGACGCTCCAATCCGGCGCGATCTGCCCGGCGACGTCGAGTTCGAAGCCCCGCGAGTTCACCTGTCCGGCCGTGCGGCTATAGCTGATGCCACCGATCACCTCGGTATAGAGCACATTCGATTTGGTGATGTCGTAGAGCGCCGCCGTGGCGGTGATGCCGTCGAACACCTCCGCCTTCATCCCGACCTCGTAGGCCTCTCCCTCCTCCGGCGGCAGCGCCCCGATGAAGCTCGCGATCGACGAGTTCGGCCGGAAGGTCTGGCTGTAGGAGGAGTAGAGCGAGACGCTCGGCGTCAGCAGGTAGACGAGGCCCACGCGAGGCACGACACGCCCGCCCGACACGTCGGTGTTGGTGTTGAACGGCCTGCCCTTTCCGGCGCTCTGCGAGAAGTCCTGGTAGCGCAGGCCGCCCACGAGGATCAGGCTTTCGGTGAGTGAGATCGAATCCTGGCCGTAGACCGAGGCGGTTTCGATCCGCTCGCGCTGGTCGCTGTCCGCGAGGCTCACGGCATCGCTTTGCGGCAATTGCCCGTAGACCGGATCGAAGATGTCGAAGCGTCTGTTGCTCGGGCCACGGATCAGCCGCGTGCGCAGCACGTCCGAGTAGTCGTAGGAGCCGCCCACCAGGAGGTCGTGCTCGACGCCGAGAAAGCTGACCTTTCCGGTCAGGTCGAGGCGGCCGGAATGGACCGAGTAGTTCGAATCCTGCGTCGCATCCGCCCGGCGCGTCACGACCCGGGTATTCGGGTCGTAGGCGGTGACGCGGGCCTGGTTGTCCTCGTAGAAATTGTGGCTGAAGGCATATCTGAAATTGGCCTTCCAGGTGTCGCTGAGGATGCGCTCGACCTCGATCCCGGCAACGTGGCTTTCTCCGGCGGTGATGTTGTAGCGTTCGTCGAAACGCCGATCGCGTGGGGTGTTCACGGCCCTGCCGGTGCGCGGGTCGAAGATCGTGCCCCGGTCGAACGGCACCTTGTAGTGCGAGTATTCGTAGGACAGCGTCACCCGCGTATCGTCGCCCCGCCACGTGACGGAGGGCGCCAGGACCTGCTGGTTCTGGGTGCCGAAGTTCCGCCAGTACTCGGAGTTGCGATGCTGCGCGATGAGCCTGTAGGCGAGGTTGGTGCCCTCGATCGGACCGGTCTGGTCGAGCTCGAAACCGCTGCCGTTGAAGCTGGTGCCGGAGGCCTCGACGTAGCCCGCCCGCTCGAACAGCGGCTTCTTCGTCACGATGTTGATGAGGCCGCCCGGATCGAGGATGCCGTAGAGCGCCGAGGCCGGACCCTTGAGGACCTCCACCCGCTGCGTGGTGGGCATGAACGAGCGCGGCAGCGCCGTGCGCAGGCCGTCGCGCAGGATCGAGCCGTCGCGGTTGTCGCCGAAGCCCCGGCGGATGAAGGCGTCCTGGGTGCCGCCCAGGGTGTTGGCCTGGGTGATGCCGGAGACGTTGTAGAGCGCCTCGTCGAGGGTGTGCACCGCCTGGTCCTGCAGCACCTGCTCGGTGACGACGGCCACCGATTGCGGGATCTTGATGATCGGCGTTTCGGTGCCCATCGCCACGGAGGTCCGCACCGGCTGGTAGCCCCGCGAGATCGCCTTACCATCGCCGGTGACGGAGAGTTCGTCGAGGGCGATCACGGGATCGCTGGCCTGCTGCGCCAGGGCGGCATCGGGCGACATCAGCAGCCGCGCGGCCGCGACGAGGCCGGCGGCCGCGAGCGTCTTCAACATGGGAACGAATCTCTGAAGGAATGATCGTCTGATCAGCCGATGGATGCGCGATCGGCCTTGCAGCTTCGGACTACCGACATGACTGTTGGAATGTCAATCGTCGCGAGCGCGGACACAGAGTTTCCGCTCATGAATTGTAATAATTCAAATTTCAGAACTGATATTTATTTCCTTACTGGTGATCGATCTGCGTGAATTAGAGACAATGACGGGAAACTTGCTGCACGATCGTCGTCCTGTCACGGCAAGCCTGCCATGGGATCGATCGAGGCCTGCATCATCGCGGGCCGCCCGAGTGCGACCTCTCTTCCGCGCTCAGGTCGTCTCCTCCAGGATCGTCTCTTCCAGGATCGTTTCTCCGAAGATCGCCTCGAAGGCCGCGCGCAGGGCCATGTCCACCTCCGGCAGGGTAACGATCTGGCCGAGATCGACGAGGCTCGTCACCCCGTGGCCGCTGATGCCGCAGGGGACGATGCCCGAGAAATGCGACAGGTCGGGCTCCACGTTGAGGCTGATGCCGTGGAAGCTCACCCAGCGCCGCACGCGGATGCCGATGGCGGCGATCTTGTCCTCCGCCCCCTCCCCCTTCTCCGGCCGGCGCACCCAGACGCCGACACGGTCCTCGCGCCGCTCGCCCCGGACGTTGAAGGCGCTGAGCGTGGCGATGATCCAGGCCTCGAGGGCGGAGACGTAGGCGCGCAGGTCCGGTCTGCGCCGGTTGAGATCGAGCATCACGTAGGCCACCCGCTGGCCCGGCCCATGATAGGTGTACTGCCCGCCCCGTCCCGTGGCGTGGACCGGGAAACGGTCCGGCTCGACGAGGTCCGCCGCCTTCGCCGAGGTTCCGGCCGTGTAGAGCGGCGGGTGTTCGAGGAGCCAGACCATCTCCGGCGCGTCGCCGCCGGCGATACGCGCGGCATGCGCTTCCATCGCGGCCACGGCCTCGTCATAGGGGACGGGCGTGTCGCTGATCCGCCACAGGATCGGCCGCGTGCCGGATCGCGGCCGGAAATCGACCGTCGAGACGGAGAGCCGGTCGCTGAGGGCGGGATCGTTTACCAAGGCTTCACCCTATTTCATGAACACTCCGCCGATGCAGGCCCTGGACGGGCCGAGGGAGTGCGTGGCGCGTGGCGGTTCTCGAAGACCTGAAGGTCGATCTCTCGGTGGTGCTCGGGCGCAGCCACATGCCGCTCCACATGCTGCTGCGCATGGGCCGCGGCGCCGTGATCGAGCTCGAATCCACCGAGACGGATATGGTCGAGATTCTCGCCAACGACCACCCGATCGCACGTGGCCAGATCGTGGTGACCGGAAACCGGATCTCGGTGGAGATCACCGAGCTGATCCGCAAGGCGGAGGTCGTGCGTGTTCCCGGCGTCACCATCGGTGACGGGGCCGTCCCGATCCTCGATGGGACCGTCGATCTCATCTGAGTCGCATGACGGCGCTTGTCGCGGCGGAATCGATCTGTTATCCGCTGCGCCGCGCCACACGAAACGCCCGCACCGCCCTCCGGCGGACATCGCGGCGTCCGGGTGGCACCGATGCGGCCATGGCGGAATTGGTAGACGCGCTAGCTTGAGGTGCTAGTCCTGCAAGGGGTGGAGGTTCGAGTCCTCTTGGCCGCACCAACTCGTTCGAGTTGATGTACCCCGAAGCGTCTGATCCCGATGAAAGCCAAAGGGCCGCACGGGATCGTCGGTCGACACAGCCTGCACATCGTCGTGGCGACCCGATCGGTTTCGAGCCGGTGATCCCGCTCGAATTCATGCCGATGGTCCCGAAGGCCAGGCCAGCATGGCGTTCGCCGCGACGCGCAGCAGCTTTTCGCGGGATGCGCCGTCGCGCGCCAGGGTCGACAGTCCCTGGATCATCGCCATCACGAAGCCGGCGAGCGCCTCGGCATCGGTCCCGCCGGGCAGTTCTCCTTCCGTCTTCCCTCTCGCGATCCGCTTGGCGAGCCGGGCCTCGATCCCGCCGCGCAGGGCGGCGAGCTCCGCCTGCACGTCGGCGGCCTCGGCCGAACAGCTGATCGCGCCGGAGGCCAGCAGGCAACCCGGCGGGGTTTGCGTGCCGGTGAAGGCGATGGCGGATCCTTCGAGCAGCTGCCGAGCCGCTTCCCGGGCCGTCCCGGCACCCTCGATGATCGTCTCCGCCGTCACGGGACCCGACAGGTAGCGATGCACCGCTGCCAGGAACAGCCGTCGCTTGTCGCCGAAGGCCGCGTAGATGCTTGGCGGCGTCACCCCCATCGCCGCGGTCAGGTCGCTGAGCGAGGTGGATTCGTAGCCGTGCCGCCAGAACAGCAGCATCGCCTGTTCCAGAGCGGCATCGCGGTCGAACGAGAGGGGGCGGCCGGTCTTTCGCGGCAGCTTCGGCAGAGCATCTTCCATAGTGATCAATATGAAACAATCGACGCAGCGGGACAATCGCTGTACTCGTTCCATATCGATCATTATGAAAGATCTGCCATGCCGTTGACCGATTACCGTACTCTGGGCCGTTCCGGCCTCGCCGTCAGTCCCCTCGCCCTCGGCACGATGACCTTCGGGACGGCGCGGTGGGGCTCGGGCGAGGCGGAGTCGCGCGCGGTGTTCGACGCCTATGTCGAGGCCGGCGGCAATTTCATCGACACCGCCGACGTCTATTCGGGCGGCCGCAGCGAGGAGATGCTCGGCGGGTTCATCGCCGAGCGCGCCTTGCGCGAGCGCCTCGTGGTGGCGACCAAGGCCGGCTTCGCGACGGGATCGGGGCCGCATGCCGGCGGCAACGGCGCCAAGCACCTCCATGCCGCCCTGCACGGATCGCTGACGCGCCTGCGCACGGACCATGTCGACCTGTTCTGGCTCCATGTCTGGGATGCGGTGACGCCCGCCGAGGAGGTGCTGGAGACGATGTCCGCCCTCGTCCGTTCGGGCAAGATTCGCTACTGGGGCGTGTCGAACGCGCCGGCTTGGTACGCCGCCAAGCTCGCGACGCTCGCCGCCTGCCGTGGATCGCCCGGGCCGATCGCGCTCCAGTATTTCTATTCGCTGGTGAACCGGGACATCGAGGACGAGCACGTGCCCCTCGCCGCCGATTCCGGTATGGGCCTCGTGCCCTGGAGCCCCCTCGCCTACGGCCTGCTGACCGGCAAGTACGAGCGGGCGAGCGTGGAAGCCGCCGCCCCACGGGCCGGAGGATTGCCGCGCGATGCGGCCGATCCCGGTGCGGAGCGGCCGGCCGACGACAAGCGTCTCGACGGGGCAAATCCCTTCGGCGACAGCCTGTTCACCGAGCGGAACTGGCGGATCGTCGCGCTGCTCCGCCGGATCGCCGACGAAGCGGGGCAATCGCCCGTCCGTATCGCTCTCGCCTGGGTGATGGGCCGGCGCGGCATCGCTTCGACACTGATGGGCGTGAGCCGGGCCGAGCAGGTCGCCGACAACGTCGCCGCCCTCGACGTCACCCTGTCGGCCGAGCATCGCAGCCTGCTCGATGCCGCGAGCGCGCCGGCCGACCCGCGGATGCTCTATGGCCTGTTCACGCCGGCCATGCGCCGGCAGGTGGTGTTCGGAGGCTCGCCGGTCCGGGGCTGGACCGACTGAGCCTGTTGGGTCTCACGGCGCCTTCTGCGTCGGGTAGGCGAAGGTCGGTGCGGCTTGCAACTCGGCCTTGGTCTGGCGGATCTCCGCCTCGATCGGCTCGCCGATCTGGATCGTCGCCCGGCCCTTCGTGGCATCGGTCGTCGCGGCTGCGCCCGCCGGGCCGGTGGCTTGTTCGGTGTCGCCGGTGGTCTCCGCGTTGAGGACGGCGTTGCCGGATCTGGCGCCAGGCATGGTCTCCGGCGTCACCTTGGCCGCCTGGGCCTCGGAGGGAGCATCCTTCGGCTTGACGATGGAGGGATCGGGCGCCTGCCCCGCCTTCGCGTCGGTGTTCCAGGTCATCTGGTCGAACGCCACCGCGATCCGCTTGCCGCCGACACCGAGGAACCCGCCGACATCGATCACGACGGCCTGGATGCGGCCGCTGCCATCCACCACCACATCCTCGATCGTGCCGACCTTGACGTGGTCCTGCCCGACCACGCGCAGGCCGATGATCCTGGAAGCCTTGACGCTGCCGAGCGGAGCCTGGGTGAGGAACGGAGATTTCCCGCTCCGGACATCCTGCGCGAGGGCCGGTGCCGCCGAGACGGCGAGGATGAGCGCGAAGGTACGGGCGAGTGCCGGCATGTCGGGTCTTTCAATCGATCGGGTGCGATCTACCGGACTTCAACACGTGCGAGCGGGCCCTGGTTCATACCGGACGCTTCTCCCCGCCGTTCCCCCGATCGATGCGGCCTCTCAAGGGCCCGGGCGGAACACCCGCGCGACGGCGGCACGCTCCGGCAGGGCGGCGCGGATATCCGGCCAGGATGTGCGCAGGACGGTGTAGGCGGCCTGGAACGAGAACATGACCGCGATCAGGTCCAGCGCGTATTCCGGCCAGCGGACCGGGGCGAGATGGGCGAAGACGCTGAGGCCCGAGGTGAGCAGGTCGGCGACGGCGTCGTTGCGCGCATTCAGCCACGTCGCCTTGATCAGAGGATTCTCGTCGTCGCGGAAGCGCACCAGCGCGGCCATCGCGAGGCAGGAGACGGCGGTGGCGACGCCGTTCGACGTGACGACCTCCTCCATGCTCTCGACCGTGGAATTCTGTACTTCCGTCCAGAAATCGATCAGGCCGTCGATCCCGGTGGCGGCGAGGAGGCCGCCGATGACGAGGGCCGACAGGCTCTCGATCCTGACCCCGCGCCTGAACACCGATGCGGCGACCACGTTCAGCGCGATGTCGTATCCGAACCCGCTCGCATCCTTGATCAGGTCGGCGGAGCCGATCAGATGCGCCCAGAGCGCCTCGCCGAGCGCGAAGGCCAGGGTGCCGGCCGCGACGACCCAGACCGTGCGCCGATAGCCGGCCGCGGCGCTGACCTCGCCCGCCGGCGCGGATACCGTCCGGGCCTGCGATGTATCGTGATGATTCATCGAAGACGTCTCGGCGGCGATGAATGCTGTCGCCGTGAGCGTTACCAGACCGGTGGGTCGGGGCCGAAATGAGGTGGCCCGGCATAGTCAAGGCGGCGCAGACACCGCCCCGACGCCTCAGTTGCTGCGCGCCGGCTGCGGCTCGATCTCGGCCTTCTCGGCCAGGGCGACGCCGATCTCGAACAGCAGGAGGTCAATCAGCTGACGCATGACCGACGTGCCCGATGCCTCGATGACGCCCCGAGCCGCGATGCAATACTCCGCCAATTTGTCGAGACTCTCGTCCCGGTCGATGACCGATGCGTACATGATGTCAGCCCCTTCAATATCATGGTGCCGAAGATCTTTGTCTTCGTGGCAGTTCGAGATGGCCGTCGAGCGGCCCCGGATCAGGCGGCGAGATACGCGTAGGACGATGGCGCGAGCACCGAGTCGGAATTGCCACGGATGCTGCGCAGCCGCGCCAGGGTGCGTTCGTCGAACTCCGCGGTCGCCGCGATGATGTCCTCGCCGCTGATCGCGTGGGGCAGGCCGAGCGGGCGGGCGCGGAAGTGGAGCTGCACCACGTGCAGCAGGTAGAGCGTCGGCATCTGCAGCACGAGCCGGTTCACGCCGTGGCTCATTCCCCATTCGACGATGCCGGTGAGGAGCGCGATGGAGATCGGGTTCACCACCTTGCCCCGGGCGCGGTGCGAGCGCGCCACGGCCTGGCGCGTCCATTCCCAGGTCTCGCTGCCGCGCGGAAGATCGCCTTCGCAAAGCTGAGGCATGATGTCCGACAGAAGATGCGGCCGTGTCGTCGGGAGAAGCCGGCTATAGCCGATGACCTTGCTCTCCTCGATCGCCAGGAAATGGATGGCGTGCTGGGTATCGAACTGATCGATCTCGCGTCCATCCGGCTTGGCGAGGTCGGACCACCCCTTCTCCGTCACGAAGACGTCGTGACGGAGACGCCAAGCTTGTTCCATCTCGTCGCGATACTTGGCCTCGTTGGCGGGAGTGATAATGTGGATCATGCCGGTCTCTCCGTCTCCGGCTTATCCTTGGCAGCGCCCGACACGCTTGCGTACTACGGGAAACCGTAGGGTCCATGGCCGGACTTTCCGCGCGGCGTTGCTTTCGGAGCCTGTCCATCTCCTGGCACTCGTCGTTCGCCGTCCGGAATTCTCATGGTGACGATGCGGGGGGATCGCACGGGAGTCCGGCGATTCTCGCATTGACCCCGGGGCGTTCTTGCGGATACTCCCCTCTCCCGCGCATAACTCACTGTGAGCATGGCGGCCGGGCCGCTCGGGGCATTTTCCGAGCGGCCCTCTGGCACGCCATTCGCGAAAGCCCATCAATGGAATTCTTCGCCCAGCAATTCATCAATGGCCTGACCCTCGGGTCGATCTACGGCCTGATCGCCATCGGCTACACGATGGTCTTCGGCATCATCGGCATGGTGAATTTCGCGCATGGCGACGTGTTCATGGTCTCGGCCTTCATCGCCCTCATCGCCTTCCTGATCCTCACCACCTGGCTCGGCCTGTCCTCCGTGGCCCTGGTCTTCCTGATCGTGCTGTTAGTCGCCATGGCGCTGACGGCGTTGTGGGGATGGGCGATCGAGCGGGTGGCCTACCGGCCGTTGCGCGGCTCGTTCCGCCTCGCGCCGCTGATCTCGGCGATCGGCGTGTCGATCTTCCTGTCGAACTTCGTCCAAGTGGTCCAGGGTGCGCGCAACAAGCCGGTGCCGCCCCTCGTGCGCGACGTGATCGTCCTGTACCAGAACGAGCAATACACGGTGACCCTGTCCTACAAGCAGGCGATCATCATGATCACCACGGCCGTGCTCCTCGCCGGCTTCTGGTACCTCGTGCAGAAGACGCCCTTCGGCCGCGCCCAGCGCGCCGTGGAGCAGGACCGGCGCATGGCCGCCCTGCTCGGCATCAATGTCGACCGCACGATCTCGCTGACCTTCGTCCTCGGCGCGGCGCTGGCGGCGGTCGCGGGCACGCTGTACCTGCTCTATTACGGCGTGGTCTCGTTCTCGGACGGGTTCGTACCAGGCGTGAAGGCCTTCACGGCGGCCGTCCTCGGCGGCATCGGCTCGCTGCCCGGTGCGGTGATCGGCGGGATCATCATCGGGCTGATCGAGACGTTCTGGTCGGCCTATTTCTCCATCGAGTACAAGGACGTGGCGGCTTTCCTGATCCTCATCGTCGTGCTCATCTTCAAGCCTTCGGGCATTCTCGGCCGGCCCGAAGTGGAGAAGGTCTGACGTGGCATCCGGTTCGACCACCCCCATCGCCGTGACCGCCCGCGCCGACGCCTCCGCCCTGCCCGGCCTGATCAAGGATGCGGGCCTGTTCGCCCTGGTGACGCTGGGCCTCTGCGTCCCCATCGTCAGCTACCGCACCGATCTCGGCCAGGGCATCGGCCTCGTCATCACCAGCCGCTGGGGCACCGTCTTCGCCCTCTGCGCCGCCATCTTCGTCCTGCGGTTCCTGCAGCAGCTCTACCTCACCGGCCGGACACGGCGGCGTGCCGCCCATGCGCCCGTCGCGGAAGGGGCGAGCCGCCTCGCCGCGATCCTCTCGCCCATCACCCTCGGAATCGCCCTCACCCTGCCCCTCCTCGCCGCCCTCGGCGCCGGGTCTCTGGGCGAAGGCCGCTACTGGATCGATCTCGGCATCCTGATCCTGACCTACGTCATGCTCGGATGGGGCCTGAACATCGTCGTCGGCCTCGCAGGCCTGCTCGATCTCGGCTACGTCGCGTTCTACGCGGTGGGGGCCTATTCCTACGCCCTGCTCTCCACCGTGTTCGGCCTGTCGTTCTGGGTCTGTCTGCCGCTCGCCGGCCTGTTCGCCGCGGCCTTCGGGGTGCTGCTGGGCTTTCCCGTACTGCGCCTGCGAGGCGACTACCTCGCCATCGTGACACTGGCCTTCGGCGAGATCATCCGCCTCGTCCTCATCAACTGGACCGATTTCTCGGGCGGCTCGGCGGGCATCTCCTCGATCCCGCGCGTCAGCTTCTTCGGCCTGCCCTTCACGGCCGGCGAGAACGGCTTTGCCGCCACGTTCGGGCTCGCCTTCAACCCGATGCACCGGCTGGTCTTCCTCTATTACCTGATCCTGGTCCTGGCCCTGGTCACCAACCTCGTGACCCTGCGCATGCGCCGCCTGCCGCTCGGCCGCGCCTGGGAGGCCCTGCGCGAGGACGAGATCGCCTGCCGGTCGCTGGGGATCGACACCACCATCACCAAGCTCACCGCCTTCGCGCTGGGGGCGATGTTCGCGGGCTTCGCCGGCTCGTTCTTCGCCGTGCGTCAGGCCTTCGTCAGCCCCGAGAGCTTCAACTTCCTGGAGAGCGCCATCATCCTCGCCATCGTCGTGCTCGGCGGCATGGGCAGCCAGATCGGCGTGGCCATCGCCGCCATCGTCATGGTCGGCGGGCCCGAACTCCTGCGCAATCTCGGCTTCCTGAAGGCCGTGTTCGGTGAGGGTTTCGATCCGAGCGAGTACCGCCTGCTGCTGTTCGGCCTCGCCATGGTGGCGATGATGGTGTTCCGCCCGCGCGGCCTCATCTCCGAACGAACGCCCTCGGTCACCATCGCGGAGCGCGCACGATGACGCTCGCCGGAGGCCTCACCCGGCTCGCCACCGTGCAGGACGAGCCCCCCGCCGCGATGCCCGGCGGCCCGGCGGACCCGGTCCTGATCGTCGATCACCTGACCATGCGGTTCGGCGGGCTGACCGCCGTCAACGACCTCTCCTTCAAGGTCGGGCGCGGCGACATCACCGCGCTGATCGGCCCCAACGGCGCCGGCAAGACCACGGTCTTCAACTGCATCACCGGCTTCTACAAGCCGACGGAGGGCATGATCCGCCTGGTGCAGGAGGGCGGCGAGACCTACCTGCTCGAGCGTCTGCCCGGCCACGACGTCAACCGCCTCGCCCGCGTCGCCCGCACCTTCCAGAACATCCGCCTGTTCCCGCGCATGACCGTGCTGGAGAACCTGCTGGTGGCCATGCACAAGCCGCTGATGAAGGCCTCCGGCTTCTCGATCTTCGGGATCCTCGGGCTGCCGGCCTATCGCAGCGCCGAGAAGGCGGGGATCGAGAAGGCCGCCGCTTGGCTCGACCGGATCGGCCTCACCGCGCGCGCCGACGATGCGGCCGGCGACCTCCCCTACGGCGACCAGCGCCGCCTCGAGATCGCGCGGGCCATGTGCACCGATCCGGTGCTGCTCTGCCTCGACGAGCCGGCCGCCGGCCTCAACCCGAGGGAATCGGCCGAGCTCAACACCCTGCTGCGGCTGATCCGCGACGAGTACGACACCTCGGTCCTCCTCATCGAGCACGACATGTCCGTGGTGATGCAGATCTCCGACCGGATCGTGGTGCTCGATTACGGCACCAAGATCGCCGACGGCACGCCCGACGACATCCGCACCGACACTCGTGTGATCGCGGCCTATCTCGGCGTCGACGACGAGGAGGTGGCGGCGGTGGAGGCCGAGGTCGGCCTGACCCATGCGGAGGCCCAGCCATGAGCGTCGCCGGCATCAACGTCCTCGTGGAGGAGACGCGCGCCCTGCAGGCCGCGCAGACCAAGGCGCCGCTTCTCGATGTGCGCGGCGTCTCCGCCTATTACGGCAGCATCCAGGCTCTGAAGGGTGTCGACCTCCACGTGAAGGAGGGCGAGATCGTCGCCCTGATCGGCGCCAACGGGGCCGGCAAGTCCACCCTGATGATGACGATCTTCGGCCAGCCGCAGGCGCGCACCGGCAGCATCACCTATGCGGGCCGCGACATCACCCGGATGGCCACCCACGAGATCGCGCGGCTCAACATCGCCCAATCGCCGGAGGGACGGCGCATCTTCTCCCGCATGAGCGTGCGCGAGAACCTGCAGATGGGCGCGGCCGTGCATGGCGGGCGGCACTTCGCGGAAGACCTGGAGCGCATGTGCGTCCTGTTCCCGCGCCTGAAGGAGCGGCTCGACCAGCGCGGCGGCACCATGTCCGGCGGCGAACAGCAGATGCTGGCCATCGCCCGCGCCCTGATGAGCCGTCCGAAGCTCCTGATGCTCGACGAGCCGTCGCTCGGCCTCGCCCCGCTCATCGTCAAGCAGATCTTCTCGGCCGTGCGCGAGCTCAACGAGCGCGAGGGGCTCACCGTCTTCATCGTCGAGCAGAACGCCTATCACGCCCTCAAGCTGGCCCATCGCGGCTACGTCATGGTGACGGGCGCGGTGACGATGAGCGGCACGGGCCGCGAGCTCCTCGACGATCCGCAGGTGAAGGCGGCCTATCTCGAAGGGGGCCAGCATTGACCGAGACCCTGTCCCTCGACACGCCCAATCTCGGCATCTTCCTGCTCGTCACCCTGGCGATGGGCGGGGGCGCCGCCTGGATGGCCGGCAGCGGCTTCGCCCGCGGCTGGCGCCCGTTCTGGCATTGCGTGCTGGCGAGCCTCGCTATCGCGGCGGTCTCGCGCTTCCTCCACTACGCCCTGTTCTCGGGCACGCTGCTCTCGCCGGCCGGCTACGCCCTCGACGCGGTGGTGATCCTCGCCATCGGCGCGCTGGGCTACCGCGTCACCCGCACGGGCCAGATGACCACGCAGTACCGTTGGCTCTACGAGCGCACCGGCCCCCTCACCTGGCGCGAGCGCGGGAGCCAGGGCCAGAACCAGGGGACGTGAGCCCGACACATCTTCGTGCAATCCTGCGCATGCGGTCAGGGCGTCGAGCCGCAGCGCCGATCCAAGGGGAAATGACCATGAAAACACTGATGGCGATGAGCGTGGCACTGGGCGCGCTGATGCTGGCGGGCGCCGCGCAGGCCGAGATCAAGATCGGCGTGGTGGTCCCCGTCACCGGCCCCAACGCGGCCTTCGGCGCCCAGATCAAGACCGGGGCGACCCAGGCGATCGCCGACATCAACAAGGCCGGCGGCGTCAACGGCGAGAAGCTCGTCATGACCGTGGGCGACGACGCCTCCGATCCCAAGCAGGGCGTGTCGGTGGCCAACAAGTTCGCTTCCGAGGGCGTGAAGGCCGTAGTCGGCGCGTTCAATTCCGGCGTCTCGATCCCGGTTTCCGACGTGCTGCAGGAAGCCGGCATCATCGAGATCAGCCCGGCCTCGACGGCGATCAAGTATACCGAGCGCGGCAACTGGAACACCTTCCGCACCTGCGGCCGCGACGACCAGCAGGGCGCGGTGGCGGGCACCTACCTCGCCGAGAAGTTCAAGGGCAAGAAGATCGCCTTCGTCCACGACAAGACGCCCTACGGCCGCGGTCTCGCCGACGAGACCCTGAAGGCGCTGAAGTCCAAGGGCGGCACCAACGTCGTCTTCGAGGGCATCAACCCCGGCGAGAAGGATTTCTCCTCCCTGGTCTCGAAGCTGAAGCAGGCCGGCGTCGACGTGGTCTATTTCGGCGGCCTCTACACCGAGGCCGGCCTGCTGATCCGCCAGATGCGCGACCAGGGCCTCGCCGCCCCGCTCATGGGCGGCGACGGTATCGCCGATCGTGAATTCTCGCAGGTGGGCGGCCCCGGCTCCGACGGCACGCTGATGACCTTCTCGCCCGACGCCCGCAAGAACCCGAAGGCGAAGGCCACCATCGACGCCTTCAAGGCGATCAACTTCGACCCCGAGGGCTACACCCTCTATTCCTACGCCGCCGTGCAGATCCTGAAGCAGGCGATGGAGGCGACGAAGTCCAGCGACGGGCAGAAGCTCGCCACCTACATGCAGCAGGGCAAGCCGTTCGACACGGTGATCGGCGACATCTCCTACGACAAGAAGGGCGACATCACCCGGCCCGACTACGTCATGTACATGTGGAAGAAGGGCGCTGACGGCTCCATCAACTACGCCGGCAACGAAGTTCCGTAATTGGATCACGGAGCGGTGCCCGATCGGGCACCGCTCCGGCAGATATGTCCAAACAGACCACCTCATCCTGAGGCGCCGCAGCGTAGCGGAGGCCTCGAAGGAGGGGTCCAGCAGGCACCACGATCCCTGAAGCCCTCCTTCGAGGCCCGCTTACGCAGGCACCTCAGGATGAGGTCGATGGTGTTGGATGAGCCGATGCCCGCTCACGGCGTCGGGCTTTCCCCGTGCTGCCCGTCCAGCGCCACGTCCTCACTCGGCACGCTTTCCTGCACCGCCTGTTTGCGGCGCAGATCCGGTGAGGTCGCCTCCGCGAGCAGCTCCGACAGGGCGGTGTCGAGGGGGGCGGTGCGGGTCTGCTGGCTGCCCAGCCGGCGGATCGAGACGGTACGCTCCTCGCCCTCCTTGCGCCCGACGACGAGCATGACCGGCACCTTGGCCAGCGAATGCTCGCGGACCTTGTAGTTGATCTTCTCGTTGCGCAGGTCCGACTCGACCCTCAGCCCCGCGCGGTCGAGAGCCGACACCACTTCGCGGGCGTAGGGATCGGCATCCTGCGTGATCGTCGCCACCACCACCTGCACCGGCGCCAGCCAGAGCGGGAAATGGCCGGCGAAATGCTCGATCAGGATGCCGGTGAACCGCTCCAGCGAGCCGCAGATCGCCCGGTGCACCATGACCGGCGCCTTCTTTTGGCTGTCGGCATCGACGTAGAACGCCCCGAAGCGCTCCGGCAGGTTGAAATCGACCTGGGTGGTGCCGCATTGCCAGTCGCGGCCGATGGCGTCGCGCAGGACGTATTCGAATTTCGGCCCGTAGAAGGCGCCCTCGCCGGGATTGATCTCGGTCTTGATGCGGCCGCCAGACTGCTCCTCGATCTGCGCCAGCACGCGGGTCATCACCTCCTCGGCATGGTCCCACAGGGCATCCGAACCGACGCGCTTCTCGGGGCGGGTCGAGAGCTTCACCACGATGTCGCCGAAGCCGAAATCGTCGTAGGTCGAGAGGATCAGGTCGTTGATCTTCAGGCACTCGGCGGCGAGCTGGTCCTCGGTACAGAAGACGTGGGCGTCGTCCTGGGTGAAGCCGCGCACGCGCATCAGCCCGTGCATGGCGCCCGACGCCTCGTAGCGATGGACGATGCCGAATTCGGCCATGCGCAGAGGTAGATCGCGGTAAGACTTCAGGCCGTGCTTGAAGATCATCACGTGGCCGGGGCAGTTCATCGGTTTGAGCGCGAACCAGCGCTTGTCCTCGGCCTCGTCGCCGGCGGATTGGGCGGCGAACATGTTCTCCCGATACCAGTCCCAGTGGCCGGAGGTCTCCCACAGGGACTTGTCGAGGATCTGCGGCGCGTTCACCTCGGCGTAGTCGCCCTTCAGGCGCCGGCGCATGTAGGCGATGAGCTCCTGGAAGATGGTCCAGCCCTTGGCGTGCCAGAACACGACGCCGGGCCCCTCCTCCTGGAAGTGGAACAGGTCCATCTCGCGCCCCAGGCGCCGGTGGTCGCGGCGCTCGGCCTCCTCCAGGCGGTGGAGATAGGCGTCGAGGTCTTCCTTCGTCGCCCAGGCGGTGCCGTAGATGCGGGTCAGCATCGGGTTGTTGGAATCGCCCCGCCAATAGGCGCCGGCCACCTTCATCAGCTTGAACGCGGTGCCGACCTTGCCCGTGGAGGTCATGTGCGGGCCGCGGCACAGGTCGAACCACTCGCCCTGGCGGTAGATGTTCAGATCCTCGCCCGGCGGGATCGCGTCCACGAGCTCGACCTTGTATTGTTCGCCCTTGCCCTCGAAGAGCGACCGCACGTCGTCGCGCTTCCACACCTCCTTGGTGAAGGGAGCGTCCCGCGCGATGAGCTCGCGCATCTTCGCCTCGATCTTGGGGAAGTCCTCGGGCGTGAACGGCTGCTCGCGGGCGAAGTCGTAGTAGAATCCGTTCTCGATCACCGGGCCGATGGTGACCTGCGTCTCCGGCCACAGGGATTGCACGGCCTCCGCCAGGACGTGGGCGCAATCGTGCCGGATCAGTTCGAGGCTGCGCGGGTCGGCGCGGTCGAGGAATTCGATTCGGACATCCGCCTCGATCAGATCGTCGAGGTCGCGGACGCGCCCGTCGAGGGCCATGGCGACCGTCCGCTTGGCCAGGCTCTTGGCGATGCCCTCGACGACGGTACGGCCGGTCACCGCGGCGTCGTAGCTGCGGGTGTTGCCGTCGGGGAATGTCAGGATGGGCATCGGATAGGGTCTCCTGTCGCTCACTCCTGCGAACGAGGCAGGTAAGCGGGGTGGTGTTCGAGCGGCGCGCACTCGGCGCGAGGGGCGCGGTTTAGACCGTTTCGCAGGAGGAAGAAATCCGTTCGCTGCACGAGGCGCCGCCGCGTGTGGTTGTATCCTCTCGCGGACGTGAACGAGGGCGCGAGACGATCCGGCCGGGTTGATACCTCCCGAGATTGACAATCCACCGGCCCGGTCAGCCCATGAATCCAGCACGGACCCGGGAGGGACCGGTGACGGGCGAAAGGTCCTGCGCCGCTCTCCACGAAGGTCCGATCGAACGTGCCGACCCGCGAAGAGATCGGCCGACGGGAGAGTATCGATGGCGAGCCCAGCTTCCGCCTCCGCCACCGAATCCGGTCCGGCGGCCCAGGCGCCCACGCGCCGCTTCCGGCCGGAGGGATGGTGGCGTCTCGTGGATTTCAAGATCGGCATCATCCCGGCGCCGGTCTACGTCATCCTCGTGGCCCTCCTCGCCGTCCTCACCTCCGAGGGCGAGATCAAGTCCGATGCGCCGACGATGATCGCCGTGCTGGCGCTCGGCGGCTTCACCTGCGCCGAGATCGGCAAGCGCCTGCCGATCCTGAAGAATATCGGGGCGGGCGCGATCTTCGCGACCTTCATCCCCTCGGCGCTGGTCTATTACATGCTGATCCCGACGCCGATCGTGAAGGCGATCACGGATTTCACCAAGTTCACCAACTTCCTCTACCTCTACATCGCCACGATCATCGTCGGCAGCATCCTCGGCATGGACCGCGAGGTGCTGATCAAGGGCTTCCTCAAGATCTTCGTGCCCCTGGCGGCGGGCTCCGTGGCGGCGGCCTGCGTCGGCACCCTGGTCGGCACCCTTCTGGGCCTGGGCGCCTATCACACCTTCTTCTTCCTCGTCGTGCCGATCATGGCCGGCGGCGTCGGCGAGGGCGCGATTCCGCTCTCCATCGGCTACGCGGCGATCCTCGGGCAGGGCCAGGGCGACGTTTTCGCGCAGGTGCTGCCGCCGGTGATGCTCGGCAGCCTGACGGCGATTATCCTCGCCGGCACCCTCAACGCGGTGGGCAAGCGCAAGCCCCACCTCACCGGCGAGGGCCGGCTCCAGCCGGACAAGGACAACGACGTCATCGCCTTGAAGGTCGACGACATCCCCGTGGACGCCGCCACCGTGGGAGCGGCGGGTCTGACCGCGGTGACGCTCTATCTCCTCGGCGTGATGATGCACCATCTCACGGGGCTTCCCGCCCCCGTGGCGATGCTGTTCCTGGCGGTGCTCGCCAAGCTCGCCAGCGCGGTCTCCCCGCGCCTCCAGGCCGGCGGCTTCGTCGCCTACAAGTTCGTCCAGATCAGCATGACCTACCCGCTGCTCTTCGCCATCGGCGTGTCGATGACGCCCTGG
Source organism: Methylobacterium marchantiae (assembly GCF_042679825.1). NCBI lineage: Bacteria > Pseudomonadati > Pseudomonadota > Alphaproteobacteria > Hyphomicrobiales > Methylobacteriaceae > Methylobacterium > Methylobacterium marchantiae. The sequence continues at coordinate 26,333 of NZ_JBHTND010000017.1, forward strand.
GACAAGCTGGTGGCGGCGTTCACGCTGGTGAATCTCATCACCATCGTCTCGACGGTGGTGACCCTCATGGCGGCGGGCTTCTTCGTCGGCCGCCGCCTCGGCATGTACCCGATCGAGACCGCCATCGTGAATGCCTGCCATAGCGGCCAGGGCGGCACCGGCGACGTCGCCATCCTGACGGCGGCCAACCGCATGGCCCTGATGCCCTTCGCCCAGATCGCTACCCGGATCGGCGGCGCGCTCACGGTGACGGGGACGCTAGTGGTGATGCGCTGGATCGGCGCGAGCTGACCGGCTCGGCCACGACCACGTCGGTCTTCACCGAGTTCGCAATGAAGCAGCCCTCGTGCGCCGCTTCGTGAAGGCCGGCGAGGCGTTCCGCGTCGGGGGCGACGCCCGACCACTCGATCTCGGGCCGCAAGGTCACCCGCGCGAGGGCATGTCGACCGGGAGCCGTCTCCTCCAGCACGCCCTCGGCATGGTCCCGATAGGCCGCGACGGCAAAGCCGGCGAGCCGGGCCACGTGGAGGAAGGTCAGCATGTGGCAGCTCGAGAGCGCGGCGACCAGCATCTCCTCCGGGTCGACGGCCTCCGGCACGGCCCATTTGCCGACGACATGCTCCGAGGCCGTGCCGGCGAGCGTCACGCCGCCATCGAAACTCACTGTGTGCCCCCGGCTGTAGCGCCCGGCGGCGAAGTCCTCTCCGGGCTTCAGGATCCAGGCAACGTCCGCGATGTGGGTCGACATGGTCGGTCTCTCCCGGATGCGCGACCGGTGATCGGGCAACACTACCCCCGGTCAGGATTGCTCTCCACCGCCTCGCAGGCGAACGGCGAGGGCGGCGCGTTCACCCCGCGCCAGCGGCCGTAGCGCCAGGGCGTGGCCCAGCCCGCGGCTTCGGGCAACGTCTCGGGCACGAGGTCGATGCCATGCGTGCCCATCGGGCCGCAGCGGCAGATCCGCGAAAGCCCGATCCAGCCGCCCGGCCAGAACCCGTGCCGGCGGATCGCCTCGTCGGTATAGTCCGAGCAGGACGGCCAGTGCCGGCATTGCCGGCCGATCAGGCTCGACAGGGTGAGCTGGTAGCCCCGGATCGCGAGATGCGCCGCGCGGCGGACCATGGCCCTATTCGGCCGCCTGGGCCTTCGCGGCGACCTGATCGAGGGCGTTGACCACGGCGTCGAAGGTGAGGAGCGTCGAGGCGTGGCGGGCCTTGAAGTCCCGCACCGGCTCCAGCACCGCGAGTTCCGCCCATGCGCCTTCCGGTGCCGGGCCATTCTCCTTGAGCATCCGTCGCATGGTCTCGCGCAGCGTCCGCAGGTCGTCCGTCGTCGCGCCGACCACGTGGCGGGCCATGAGCGAGGAGGAGGCCTGGCCGAGGGCGCAGGCCTTCACCTCGTGGGCGAAATCCGTCACCGTGCCGTCGGCCACGGCGAGATCGACGGTGACGGTGGAGCCGCACAGCTTCGAATGGGCGGTGGCACTGGCATCCGGCGCGCCCAGCCGGCCGAGGCGGGGGATGTCGGCCGCGAGTTCGAGGATGCGGCGGTTGTAGATGTCGTCGAGCATGGGGCGCGTCCTGCCGGAGGGAGCCGGCTTCCGATCTCGGTGGTCTGATCCGCATTCCCCGCATTGCGCGGCGGCGCGATAACGACGATATAGGCGCCAGCGTGCCGTTTCGCGAGGAGGCGGCTCGTCGACCAGGGTCGCGCCCACGGCCAAGGAGACCTCACCGTTCGGGCGCCGGCCAGCGGCAACGCGGCTGAAAACGCGACCGAGATGGTTCGACGATGTACGCAAAGCCAGATAGCACGACGATGAAGACCCGTGTTGCCCGGGCGGGAGATGCCATGGATGCCGCGCTCAAATCCCTGTCGTACCGGCTGACCGAGACGGAAGATCAGGGAATGGACCCGACTGCCAAAGCTGCCTCCGCGGCCCTGAACGGGATGCGAAACGACAACGCCCGCTCCGTGGAGACCCCCGCCGAGGTCGCGCCACTGCCGCCCTCGGCGAAGCGCGTGCCCGATGCCATCGCCACCGGCCGCCCGAGCCGCGAGGAGGCGGAAGCCGCCGTGCGCACGCTTCTGCGCTGGGCCGGCGACGATCCGAACCGCGAAGGGCTTCGCGATACCCCCGCCCGCGTGACCAAGGCTTATGGCCAGCTCTTCGGCGGCTACGAGCAGGATGCCGACGCCCTGCTGGAGCGGGTGTTCGAGGAGGTCGAGGGCTATTCCGACATCGTCCTCGTGCGTGACATCCCGTTCTACTCCCATTGCGAGCACCATATGGTGCCGTTCATGGGGCTGGCCCACATCGCCTATTATCCGACCAAGGGCGTGGTCGGCCTGTCGAAGCTCGCCCGCGTGGTCGATACCTTCGCCCGCCGCCTGCAGACGCAGGAGACCATGACGGCCCAGATCGCCGACGTGATCGAGAGCATCCTCAAGCCGCGCGGCATCGCCGTGATGGTGGAGGCGGAGCACCTCTGCATGGCCATGCGCGGCGTGCAGAAGGCCGGCGTCTCGACCCTGACCACGCAGTTCCGCGGCGCGTTCAAGGACGATGCCAACGAGCAGGTCCGGTTCCTCACCCTCGTCCGCAATAGCAAGTCCTGAGGCGGGTTCCTTCGGCGATGACGGTCAGCCAAGGTTCCGCCTCGCCCGGCGGGTTCTCCCCGCCCGGCTCGCGCGGCGAGGTCGAGGAAGGGATGCGGCTCACACCGCGTTTCGACGAACACGGCCTCGTGGCCTGCATCGCCGTCGATGCCCATGACGGGCGTGTCCTGATGCTCGCCCACATGAATGCGGAATCGTTGCGGCTGACGCTCGAGACCGGCGAGGCCTGGTACTGGTCTCGCTCGCGCGGCGAGCTCTGGCACAAGGGTGCCACCAGCGGGCAGATCCAGCGTGTCGTCGAGATGCGCGTCGATTGCGACCAGGACGCGCTCCTGATCTCGGTGGAGGTCGGTGGCGATGGCGGATGCTGCCATACCGGGCGCCGATCCTGTTTCTACCGTGCCGTCACCCTCGATCCCGCCACCGGCGAGGCCCTGCTCGGACCCGCCGGGCCGTGACCTGGGACGGGCTCTCCTTTCGCGGGGTCGCCCTCTACCGCCAGGGCATGCTGTCCCACCTGTCGCAGAAGCCGGTCTTCCCGCGCGGCAGCGTCGAGCCCGTGGCCGAACAGCCGCCGCCGCGACCGCGGATCGGTCTGGCGCTGGGGGGCGGGTCCGCCCGGGGCTGGGCCCATATCGGCGTGATCGAGGTCCTGGAGGAGGCCGGCATCCATCCCGACATGGTGGCCGGCTGTTCCATCGGCGCAGTCGTCGGCGGTTGCTATGCCGCCGGCAAGCTCGACCTCCTCAAGGATTTCGCCCTGTCGCTCACGAAGCGCCGGGTCATGGGCCTTCTCGACCTGCGGCTGGGCTCCGGCCTCATCGCCGGCGATCGCCTGAAGCGGCGCCTCGAAGGCGATCTCGGGACGCGGCGGGTGGAGAACCTGCCGATCCGCTTCGCCAGCGTCGCGACGGATCTCGGCTCGGGCGACGAGGTCTGGCTGACCCGCGGCTCCCTGGTGGAGGCGATCCGGGCCTCCTACGCCCTCCCCGGCCTGTTTCCGCCGGTGCGTCTGGACGGACGGCTGATGATGGACGGGACCCTGGTCAACCCCGTTCCGGTCAAGCTCGCGCGCGGGCTCGGGGCCGAACTGGTGATCTGCGTCAATCTCAACGGCGATCCGCGCACCGAGCCCGGACTCGTGATCGGGCCGGAAACCGAGGGTATCGCCTCCCCGTCCCTGTCGCCGACGATGCCGATGGCGACGTCCCGGCGCGGATGGGGCCTGTTGCGGCGCATGCGCGGCACCCAGCGCATCATGACGGGGAAACCTTCCTCCGTCCCCCGCGAGCCCGGTACGCCCGGCATGGGACGGGTGATGTTCGATGCCTTCAACATCACGCAGGACCGCATCTCGCGGGCTCGGCTGGAGCGCGACCCGCCGGATCTGATGCTGTCGCCGCGTCTCGCGGAGATGGGCCTGTTCGAATTTCACCGCGCCGAGGAGGCCATTCTCCTCGGGCGGGAAGCGGCCAAGGCGGCGTTGCCCCGGATCAGGGAACTCATCGCCTCGGCGGCCGAACGGGTCTGACGCCGATCCGTCAGGCCATGGTGATGTAGTCGCGCATGGCCTGGTGCTCCGCCTCGACGGCGGCGATCCGGCGCTTGACCACGTCGCCGATGGAGACGAGGCCGGCGAGGCGCCCGTCCTCGACCACCGGCACGTGGCGGAACCGCCCGTCGGTCATCAACTGCATCACGTCCTCGACGGTGGTCGACCGGGTGCAGGTGGTCACCGTCGCCGTCATGTGCTCCGAGATCGGGGCATCGAAGGCGCCGGCTCCCTGGCGGGCCAGGGCGCGGATGATGTCGCGCTCCGACAGGATGCCGAGGACGGCGCCCTCAACGTCGCTCACGACGATGGCGCCGATCCGCTTCTCGGCAAGGAGATGAATGGCTTCGTCGAGGGTCCGGTGCGGCTCCACCGTGACGACGGACCCGCCCTTCTCGGCAAGAATGCGTGCGACGGTCATGAACGTGGTCTCCCGTGTGTCCTGGACGCCGCCCGGAGGGCGGCGGCTGACCGGGTTGATCCCGGCGCATCACGGAATTGTGTGACGCGAGGCTCGACGTGACAACCCGCCAGACCCGCATTCCGATGCCGAAACCTGCGGAAAAATTACGCTTTCGTGCCTCCCAAGCGGTCCAGCATCGGGAAAAGGAAAAATCCTGCCAGAAACCCGCCCAGATGCGCATCCCAGGCGACGGTCGCGGATTCGGCCCCCAGCGGCAGCGAGATGATCCCGAACACGAAGTTGGTGGCGAGCCAGATGCCGAGGAACATCACCGCCGTGCGGTTCCCGAGCAATTGGGGGATGGTCTGCAGCGGCTGATGCGTGACGCGCTGCCAGGGCTGGCCGGTCAGGAAGGGCGGCGGGGACTGGAACACGAAGCGCGCGGCGGCGGCCATCAGGGCCGAGACGCCGGCCGAGGCTCCGATCAGCGGGGCGGTGCTCATCGGGTCGATCGCCACGTGCAGGATTCCGCCTGCCAGCGCACCGATGAGCCCGAGGAGACCGTAACGCCAGGGGCCGCATCGCCGTGCGACGGGGGAGCCGAAGGCGGCCAGCCAGACCACGTTGAAGATGACATGCGTCCACGAGCCGTGGAGCAGGGCATAGGTGGCGAAGGTCCACAGGCTCGCGGAGGGATTGGCCACCACGTATTGAGCGAAGGCCGAGCGTGCCTGGACCACGTCCGCATCCCCCACGGCCGAGGCGGCGGCGGACAGGATCTCCGCTGCCCGGTCCGGAGCCACCGAAACGAGCCAACGGCCCGGAATCAAAGCGAGGTTCAGGAGGAGCGTGATGTCCCATTCGTCCGGCAGGACGAACTCCCGCAGGGCATGAATGCCGAGCAGGAGGCCGATCGAGACCGTCACCGCGGTCGGCATGTTGAAGACGGGGACGCGGCTCTGGCGCGGCAGGTCGGGCGTGGCATCCATGGCGCCACCATGTCGGGCCGGATGCCGCCGCCGCAAGCCCCGAACCCCGCAAATTCCGGCGAGCGGCCCGTGATTCGCCCATCGGCCGCCTTCATCCGGCGAGGGTCGCGAAGATGATCGAAAACGACATCGATCAAAAAAGAGGGGGAGGACGCTTTCACGCCCTCCCCCCAAGAGAAAGATCCGCCTCAGCGGAAACGGCCCGGACCAGCAGGCCGCCCGGGTCGAGACCCGTCCTTCCGATGACTTCGCAAGAAGAGCGACCGCATCGGCGGTCTCGCTTCAATCAACGAGGACAGTGTCGCTCGGATGCCGCCCATCGGCAACGTCCACCTCTTGTTAACCTTAATCAAAACTTAAGGAGGCACGTCGCCTTGGAGGGGCATAAGGTGTGCGGCAGGCTCGGTAGCCGAACCCGGACGCTGGCACAGCGCTCGGCGGACCGGCCCGATTTCGAACAGGTCCCACCGGGGCCGTGCCACGACGGGACGCCATGAAGCATCCGACCAGCCGAATGCTCTATCACTACTGGAATCGCCTTCGCCGGGAGCGTGCCGCTCCGGAGAGGAGCGAGATCGAGCCCGGCGAAATCCGGAATGTCCTGGCCGAAAGCCTCATTCTCGAACTCGACATGCCGCGCTCCGCCGCGACGGTCCGGCTCGCCGGGACGCGGGTCTGCGCCCTGTTCGGCCGCGAGTTGCGCGGCAGCGCCTTCGCCGACATATGGGGCCCGACCCAAGCCGATCCCTGGCGCCTGGTGGAGACCGTCGCCGTCGATACGCTGGGGATCGTCGCCGGATTGCGCGGGTTCACGCAGGAGGCCGAGCCGATCGACCTCGAGCTGCTTCTTCTGCCCCTGCGCCATCGCGGCCAGACCCAGGTCCGCATGCTCGGATCGCTCAGCCCGCAGGTCGTCCCGCAATGGCTCGGGCTTCGGCCGGTGGTGCGGCTCGATTCGATGTCCCTGCGCGTGCTCGACCCGGTCTACGACGTCATCGATCTCGCCGAGAACGGCGCCGCGGCGGGTCTCCGGAACCTGCCGGAGCCGGCCAATGACAGCATCCCGGTGCGCCGCGGTCATCTCATGGTGCATCCCGGCGGAAGGGCCTGATACGCTTTCCCGGGCGAATGCCGGCTCAATCTCTCCAGGGCAAAGATTTTCGTAACCAGCCGACACGTACGGTTGCGTCGACGACGATCCAACCCGAGTCTGCCGTATTGATGATCGAGGCTTTCGCACACACCGAAGCGAAGCCGGTCCGCCTGCTGCGGCCGTCGGATCTCCGTCGGCATCAGCGCGTCAAGGTGGCCCTCCTCGGCCGCTACATGCTGGCCGATCGCCGGGAATTCCCGTGCCAGACCGTGGACATGTCCCCGGGCGGCGTGCGCCTGACCTGTGCGGTGCTCGGTACCCTCGACGAGCGCGTGGTGCTGTATCTCGAGAGCATCGGCCGGATCGAAGGGATCGTCGCCCGCTTCACGACCGGCGGCATGGCCCTGCGCCTCAGCGCGACCCAGCGCAAGCGGGACAAGATCGCCTCCCAGCTCACCTGGATCGCCAACCGCGAGGCCCTCGGCCTTCCCGAAGGGCGAAACCACGAACGTCTCACACCGTCCCATCCCGGGGTGGTGCTGAAGCTGGAGAGCGGGCGCGAGGTCGCCGCCCGCATCATCGACGTCTCCATGTCCGGCGTCGCCCTCTCGACCCAGACGACACCGTCGATCGGAGCGAGCCTCATGGTCGGGCGGACGCCCGGCCGCGTCGTGCGCTATTTCGAGGGCGGTATCGGCGTGAGCTTCATGTTGCCGATCTCGCCGGATCTGTTCCACGAAGGCCTGATCCTCTGAGATCGGCATCCCGGCCCGGATAGGGCAGGACAGAGCCTTCGATCCCCCGACATTCCCCCTGTCACCGACGGCGTTCCGGGCGTCGGCGAGATCCCCTCGTTCGCCCCGGCTTCGTCGCGGAACCGGGCGATGGCGATCTCGCCATCGTCGACGACCGAGGCCGCGCCGTCCACTCGGCCCTGGCATGGTTACGCCTTCCTGATCTCGATCTCGCCAATCCGAGCCTTCGGTTCAGCCGGCGGTTGGCCCTGTCCCGCACCGGCCCCGCCCCGAGGCCGAATCGATAAAATTGCGCGTATCGGCTTCAGCGCGGCACAGGAAGCGTGGCGGCATCGTGATCCTCGTTGGACGAGGTGGTCGCGATGGGACGGACGAAGTCACTCTTTCTCGGGATGTTCGCGGGGCTCGCGCTGTTCTGCGCCGGCGGCGCCCAGGCTCAGACCTTGGCCGCCCTGCCCTCGCCGTCCCAGTCCGCCGATGTCCTCGGCGCCGCCCGCCCGATCGTCGGATGGGTCTCGTTCTGCCAGCGCTACCCGGGCGAATGCGCCATCGACGCGAACGAGCCGGCGCGCATCGCCCTCACCTCCGCGACCTGGAACCTCATCGTCTCGGTCAACCGCCGGGTGAACACCGGCCTGCGCGCCGTCACCGACATGGATCATTGGGGCGAGGCGGACCGCTGGGACCTCGCCGAGGACGGCATGGGCGATTGCGAGGATTTCCAGCTCCTCAAGCGCAAGCGCCTCGCCGATGCCGGCCTGTCCCGCCGCGCCATGCGGATGACCGTCGTCATCGACGAGAAGGGCGAGGGTCACGCCGTCCTGACGCTCCTCACCGACCGTGGGGAGCTGATCCTCGACAACAAGACCAGCGAGATCCTGCCCTGGTACCGGACCGGCTACGTCTTCATCAAACGCGAGAGCCAGGATTCCGTGGCCTGGGTTTCGCTTGGAGGAGTGACGTCTCCGGTGACCACGGCCAACCGCTGATCGCAGTTTCCCGGGTTGCCTGAAAACATCACTTCTCTGCCACGGAACCCCCGGCCTCGTGGGAAGTTAATTCGAGTTTAACTTTTGGATTGAGCCCCGGCCCCGGGCGTGCCAGTTTCTTGCCATCGGCAACAAGTGGCAGGGCGACCGGAATGCGGCACGCGGTTCTGCGAGGCGTCGGCGGCGGAAGCTTCTCGGGAAGCGGGCTGTGGCGACGGGCCGGTCGAGCGGCGAAGTTGTCCCTGGTGGGCTCGATCCTGCTCCTCGGTGGGCCCGCGACGCAAGCCCGCCCGGTCTCCACGACCGCCGCCATCCCGGATGCCACCAGCGTGGGCGAGAATGGCGGCGCCCGGCCTGTGGCGGCCTGGAACGGCTTCTGCGCCAAATATCCCGCCGAATGCGCGGTCGATACCTCGCAGCCGGCCTTCATCACCCTGAACCCCGCGATCTGGCGCACGCTCACCAGCGTCAACCGCCGCGTCAACGGACGCATCCACCCGATCACCGACATGGCGCATTGGGGCGTCGTGGACCGCTGGGATTTTCCCGATGACGGATTCGGCGATTGCGAGGATTTCCAGCTGCTCAAGCGCAGGATGCTGGTGGAGCGGGGCCTGCCCCGTCGGGCGCTGCGGATGACCGTGGTGATCGACGATATCGGCGAGGGTCATGCCGTGCTGATGGTGCGCACCGACAAGGGCGACCTGATCCTCGACAACAAGACCAGCGCGATCCTCTCCGCGCCGCGTACCGGATACACCTACGTGAAGCGCGAAGGCCAGGACAGCATGGCTTGGGTCTCGCTCAACGGCGTCGCCTCGCCGGTGGCCACCGCGAATCGGTGAGGGCGTCCGGGAAAGGGGGCGGAATGATCGATCGCAATCTGCGATCCGGTGTCAGATCCCGCCAGCAATCAGATGCGCGAGGTCGAGGGCGACGCGGCCCGAGAGGAGGCTCCAGCCACAGGCGATGATCGTCGCGATCATCACGAAGGGGATCGGGCGGCGCTCGATGCGGCGGCCACGCACGGTATTGCGCAGGATGATGAAGGGCGCGCCGAAAGCCAGGATGGGCAGGGCCGCGACCGCCTCGACGCCGCCGCGCTCCAGCAGGCTGAAACTGGCGCGACGATCGGAAAACAGTTCGAAGGCGCTCGCGAGAAGGCCCGACAATGCGAGGCCGACGCAGAGCGTCTGGATCGATTCGATGGCGGAAGGGCTGATGTCCATGGCGCGCGCTTCACCGTTAACGACGGGTTAAGCACGCACTCTGCCAGAGCGTTTACGAAACGTTAAGGATTTCCCGGCGTCAGGGTTAACCGACGCACAGGGAGAAATACGTGTGTCCGGGCGGGGCGCGGTCGGTCACGCGCCCATGTCCCCGCCTTTCGACCCTCAATCCTCGAGATCGATGTCGAGGATCGCCATCGCGAAGTTGAACGAGCGGTCGCCGTCCTCGTCGTCCACGGAGACCACGCCGAGGAATTCCTCACCGATATAGACTTCGGCGGAATCGTCCTTCTTGGGTCGGGCCACGAGCCGGATGTTCGCGTTGGCGAATGTCCGACGCATATAGTCCTGGACTTTCGTGATGTCGGTCTTGTTCACGCTTTCGCCTCTTGCTTCATCGGTGGTCGGTCGAGGCGGGACCGGCTCGATCCGTCCCGTGCCTCGCGGGATGGGCACCGCTTGCCATGCCGCTTCGCGCCGGGCAAGCGCGGGCGAACGGGTTCAGATGCCCTCGGCCATGTGGATGAACTGGTCGAGATTGACGAACTGGTCCATGGCGCGGGCCGGTTCGGCGCAACCGGCAGTGCCGACCACGCGGGCGGGCACGCCCACGACGGTGGTATGGGCCGGAACCGGCCGCAGGACCACGGAACCGGCGGCCACGCGGGCATATTCGCCGACTTCGATGTTCCCGAGGATCTTGGCCCCGGCACCGATCATGACGCCGCGGCGGATCTTCGGGTGGCGGTCGCTGCCCTGCTTGCCGGTGCCACCGAGGGTCACGGCGTGCAGGATCGAGACGTCGTCCTCAATGACGGCGGTGGAGCCGACGACGACGCCGGTGGCGTGGTCGAGGAAGATGCCGCGACCGATCCGGGCGGCAGGATGGATGTCGGTCTGGAACACCTCTGAGGACCGGCTCTGGAGATAGAGCGCGAGATCGCGGCGGCCGCTGGTCCAGTACCAATGCGCCAGCCGATGCGCCTGGATGGCGTGGAAGCCCTTGAAATACAGGACGGGTTCGAGCGCCCGGCCGGCTGCCGGGTCGCGGTCGAGCACCGCACCGATATCGGCGCGGAAGCTGTCGCCGATCCGAGGGTCCGCGGCGATCGCCTCGTAGAACCCGTGCGCCACGAGCTCCGCCGGCAGCGAGGCATGGCCGAGCCGGGCCGCGACGCGGTGCGAGACCGCGGCTTCGAGGGTCGAATGATTGAGGATGGTCGCGACGATGAACGAGGCGAGCTGAGGCTCCTCGCGCACCACCGCCTCCGCCTCGCCGCGCAGGCGCGACCAGACGGGATCGACGGTCCCGGCAATGGACTCGTGTCCGGATCCTGAATTCGGGAGAGGGCTGGCGGACATGGATTCCTCCGCATCGCGGGGTCTTGATCGCAGGGTCTCGATCGCGAGATCTACGGCATGCGGCGCGGCCTCGACAGCGCGACCGCCTCATACCGACCGTCTCGGCCTCGCCGGGAACGGATACGGGAGAACACTCTCCCGTAGGTCAAGAAGAGCCGGAGCACTCCGTTCCTTTCCCATGCCCTATAGCGTGGGGAAACGCACCTCGCGGATCAAGGGGCATGCGCCGTCTCGCCAGTCCGTCAGGCGGTGCGCCGGTAATCCACCGCTCCGAAACGCGTCTCGATCACGGCGGCGAGCCGATCGACCATCTCGTCCACGGGGATGTCGGACGTGTCCACCACCGCCGGGGCGCGGGCATAGAGCGGCTCGCGGCTGAGGAGCACGGCCCGCAGTTCCTGCATGGCCGAGGTGTGGTCGCCGGTGGTGGCGAGCTCGCCCTGGTCGCGCACGCGCTGCATGTGCTCTTCGGGCTTGGCCCGCAGCCAGACCGTGAAGAAGGCCTGGAGAAGCAGGTCGTAGGTGAGAGGTTCGGCGACGATTCCGCCGCTGGTGGCCAGGATCATCGGGCCGGGATGTTCGGTCAGGCGACGCAGGGCGGCCTGTTCGAGACGGCGATATCCCTCCTGGCCGTAGATCGCGAAGATCTCCTTCACCGACAGCGCGTTTTCGCGCTCGATCTCGGCGTTGAGTTCGATGAAGGTCCAGCCGAGGCGATCGGCCACTCGGCGGCCGAGGGTCGACTTGCCCGCTCCGCGCAGGCCCACCACGGCCACCCGAGGCAGGGGCGTCTCGCCGTTCGTCGGGGCATGTCCGGAGAGGATACCCTTCGCCAGCGCGATCTGCTCCGCCGAGGCCGTGGCGAGGAGATCACGGATCACGTGCCAATCCGGCGGCGTGTCCTGCACCGCGATCATGTCGTCGAGACGCACCCCCATCGCGTCCGCCACGCGGCGCAGCAGGATGATCGACACGTTGCCCTGCCCGCTCTCGAGCTGGGCGATGTAACGCTCCGACAGCCCCGAGGTCTGGGAGAGGAGCTTTCGCGACAGGCCGCGCACCGTCCGCGCGTGCCTGACACGCCGACCGAGCTCGGCCAGGAAGATTGATTCTTGTTCAGCCGCGCCGGCCATGCCGTCGTCCGTCTTCCGTTTTCGCATTCCGGACCACACCGTCCCGAATGCCGATTGATCACACCATATCCCGCCGGGCGGCCCTGCTACAGCATCAATTCGTGCCGACAGGGTCTATCACGGCCGGCGCGCATGCGGCGATCGCGTGTCGCGGTTCTCGGCGAGGATGAGAGCCGCGGCCACGCTTCGCAACCTTGAGGCCTGATCCCGAAGCTAGAGGTCCGACCCCCGAGTTCCGGACAGGCTCCCTCGCATTGCGAACCTCGGGCCCGCTATGCCGCACTGCACCATGTGAGCGCCGAGGGGCTCCGGCGCAAGCGGGGGATGCGCATACTCCACCTCAATCGGCGCGCAATTTGTCGCTTTTGCGAGTCCGGGCTTCGGGGGCGAGGCCCGTGCCGAATCCCGTAGCTTGCCAAATCTCGTGGCCTGGCATCCCGAACGCCGGACCAGCCCTCGGGCCGGGTATCGTCCGTCCTGATCCTGAGGCTCGACCGTTCCGCCTACTGGCTCGACGGGAGTGCCGAAGCTTCCATCACCGTGCCGGGCGTCGGCGCCTTCTTCGCGATCACGGGCCGGCCGACCGAGGCGAGAGCGAGCGCCGAGGGACGGCGAGGCGGCAGCGGGACTTCCACGGTCTCGCCGAAGGCGACCTCCGCGGTGACCGCCGCGGCTGCCGGCTGAACCGCGGGATTCACGGACAGCGCCGCGAGTGCCGTGGTCTGGGGAGTGGCGACCGTCGCGTGGGCGGGGCCGATCTCGGCCACTGCCGGCGCGAAGCCGGAGAGCGCGGCCGGGCGGCGCGGCGGCAGCGGGACTTCGACCAATTCGGTCGGCACGGCCTGCAGGGTGGGGCTGGGAGCGTAGGCCAGGGCGGTGGCGGCCGCGGTGATGTTGGCATCGGGCTGCGCGTTGCGCGTGCCGCCGAAGCCGCGGTTGAAGACGTCGCCGAAGGCCGCGCCCGATTGCGGCGAGGCCGTCGTGGTATCCTCGAGGCCGGCGACGAGGGTGCCCTGGCGCTTGCCGGCGTAATAGTAGCCGCGATTATAGTAGGTATAGGCTTGGTGGATATTGCCCTTGGCGGTGCGATAGGCGCCGGCAAGATAAGCGATGCCGTAGCGAAGGTTGATCTTGGGGTCGTAGAGCCCCGCCGCGTCGCCGCGATAACCCAGACCGCGCGCGGTGGCGTGCTTGATCTGCATCAGCCCGAGGGCGCTGCCGCCCTTCGCATTGGGGTTGTAGTTGCTCTCGCGCTTGACGACCTGATGGACGAAACTCGCCGGAACGCCGTTTGCCTTGGCCTGCTCTTCGATCAACGCATCGATGTTGTCGCGGGCCGGGGTGCCCTGGCCGAGAACCGGGCCCGGTAGCACGGCCGCAGCCACGGCGAGGAGCAGAAGGCGCTGATTCATTCGTAGACCCGGTGGCGTCGTTCTTGATCTGACTGCCAGGGTCGAGGCCAATTGAGGCCGGAAGGCGGCTCCGCTGCCACGATTGTGGACGAGCGCAGCCGTTTCCCCGTGTGCTGTGGCGCACATGGCACAGGTGGCGCGGGACTGGTGAGGCGTGGATCGGCGGTTTCGCGAGCAATGCCAACGCTCTGAGGGGCGATGGCGATTCCCGCGGGGAGTCGCGCGTCAGCGGGTCAAGAAAAATTCTTCGACGGCTTCGGCGAACCCTTCGTCGTCGTTTGTCGCCGTCACCGTCGAGGCGGCCCGCTTCACCGCCTCTCCGGCGTTGCCCATGGCGACCGAAAACCCGCTGCGCGCGAACATCGGCACGTCGTTGGCCGCATCACCCAGGGTGGCGATCCGAGCCCGGGGGATGCCGAGGCGGCGGGCCATCTCGTCGACGAAGCTGCCCTTGCCTTGCCCGTGCGGCGTCACGTCGAGATAATAGGCCTGCGAGCGGTGGACGTCGGCGCCGTTCCCCAGGGCCTCGGCGATCCTGCTCTCGCACGCGGCGAGATGGTCGGCATCCGCGCTCACGCCGACGATCTTGGACGCCGCGTCGAGGAGCGGAGCCAGATCCGCGACGGTGGTGGGCTCCGCCCGGAGGGTCCGTCGCTCGAGATCGGTATAGGCCCCGTGCGGATTGCGCAGGTTCCATTGTCCCTTCGCGAAGACCCAGATGTCGAGGCCGAGCGCGCCGAGACCCCGTACGGCCTCGCGTGCCGTGTCCTCCGGGATGAGGTGTTCGGCGATGATGCTGCCGTCGGGCTCGATCAGGGTGCTGCCGTTGAAGGCACCGATCGGGTGCCGCAGGTCGAGATCGGCGATCAACGAGGTGAGCCCCATCGGCGGTCGGGCCGAGGCGATGGTGAAGCCGATGCCGGATGCTTCGAGCCGCCGGACCGCCTCTCTGCTGCGCCGTGTCAGAACCTTGTCGGAGGTGACGAGAGTGCCGTCCACGTCGGAAATCACGAAGGCGATCCGCCGATCGCCGGAGAGGGGGCCCGATGTCATTCTGTGTCCTGCGGAATCGACGCGTCGGGTTGCAAACCCAACGCGCGGAGGATCGTTGCCACGATCGCCTCCGCGCTGCCGGCGATGGGCACTGCCACGGCGCCCTCCTCCGGTGCCGGCGGCTCGAGGATGGCGAACTGGCTGTCGAGCAGGGCCGCCGGCATGAAGTGGCCGGTCCGGACCGCGACCCGTGTCGCGATCAGGTCGCGGTCGCCTTCGAGATAGACGATGCGGATGCCCGCCCGCCCCCGGACGAGCGCGTCGCGATAGGCCCGCTTCAGCGCCGAACAGACGAGGATGCCGGGTCTGCCGGCCGCGAGGCACGTGCCGATCCAGGCCGCCATGGCGTCGAGCCAGGGTGCGCGGTCGGCGTCGTCGAGGGCATGGCCCTCACGCATCTTGGCCACATGCTCGGGGGTGTGGAAGGCGTCGCCATCGACGAAGCCCCAGCCGAGGCTTTCGGCGAGCAGGCCGGCCACGGTGCTCTTGCCCGAGCCCGAGACGCCCATGACGATGATGACGCGGGGCATGTCCGTTCCGGGTGCCCTTACCGTGTCCGAACCTGCCGCGTCCGAGCCTCTCGCGGATCCCGTCGTCAAGGCCTGGTCGTCCTGTCGGCGCCGGCGAAGACCCGGGGGCCCGTCACGCGGTCGCGCAGGCGTTGCGGCCCGAGCGCCATGGCGAAGAAATCGTATTCGCCGAGACGGTCATTGGCGAAGAGAAACTGGAAATGCATCCGGAACGGCCGCCATCGGACCTTGATGTAGGTTTCGGAATCGATGATCTCGCGGAACTTGGCAGAGCGCACGAGCGGGTTGCGCGCCACCTGTCCGTCGAGATCGAGGGGCAGTCGCGCCACCGGGTCGAAATCGGGGAAGTTCATCCAGTCCTGCGGAGCGTAATAGTCGACCCAGACGATGCGGTCCGAGACGACGAGGCTCGCGATGTCCGATTGCACCCGGCGCGCCGCGCTCTGCAGGGCGACGATGGGGAGCCCCGAACCGAGGGTCAGCAGGGCGAGCGCTGTCGTCCCCGTCCCGACCACGGGGTCGGCGGCGAGCACGCGGGCGGCGACCTCCACGGCCGTGAGGGCGCCGGTGGAATGGCCCAGGATCACCACTTCGTCGAGGACGATTCCCTCCGCCCGGAACGTCGCGAGCCGGTCCACCACGAGGGCGGCGAAGGCATCGACACGCGCGTCGTAATCCGGCCGCCAGCCCTGCCCGTGCTGCCAGTTGAACACCCAGTCGTTGAGCAATTGCCAGAAGAAGGCCCTCTCGAGCAGGGCATCGAGGGACTTGATCCAGACGATGCCGACCATGAGGCCCAGCGGCACCGTCAGCCAGAACGGCCAGCGCAGACTGTGTCCGTACCCCTCCCCGAGATGGGCGTGGACCTGATGCGCGATCAGCCCGCTCACGAGGGTGAGAAGCAGGATCAGAAAGAGCGGATAGAGGATGACGTTGCCGTATTTCCAGTTCAGCCGGTAGAATCTCACCATCATGCCGGTGACGATGGCGTGGAGGCTGCCCAGGAACAGCAGGACGACGCTGAGGATGCGCCACCGGGCGAAATCCTTGAGCACGAGATCGTCCCAGAGCAGCACGTCGTAGCTCGTCTCCGCCCCCTCGACGGCCGGTTCGGCGGCGACCGTCCAGCGCTGGGAGAGCCCGTCCTTTCCCATCACCGCTCGTTCGAGGCGGCGCTTGGGCTGGCCGAACCGCTTGGCGTAGAGGGTCAGTTCGCGCACGAAGAGCATGCGGTAGCGCGTGCGCCCCTCCGGATCGTAGCCGGGCACATAGAAGACGTGCCGTCTTCGCACGGGGCCGTGCCGGGAACTCTCCGCACAGGTAGTCCCGGCTCGAGAGTTCCCGGCGAGGTGGCCGCGCGGACCGTCGGGTATCGTATCAGACAATGGCGTCCTGCTCGTCGCATGGGCATCGTCGCAGGCGCCCCTGCTCACGATGGGGAAAATCGCATGGACTTCCGTCCAGCGTCGAGCGCTTTCGCTCGCGACCGGCGCGGAAGGATCGACGGTGCCGGCATGTGGGTAACGGGGACGATCCGCACCGGTCCTGCCTTCGGGTCGGGAGTGTGACCGCCTCGCCACGGACAGTGACTCGGCTTTGGTTTAGGCAGCGGATGAGAGAAACCGACAGGCGAAACTGCATGCGCACTCTGCCTATCGTCCTTGTCACCGCCCTTTCGGTGTCTGGATGCAACGCCTTCCTGCCGGCTGCGGGTCCCTCGACCTCGGCTGTGGTGGACGGGGCGGATCAGGCGACGAGCGAGGGCACCTTCGCCCGCTACGAACTCATCGACATGAGCTCCGCCGTGGTCGAGGCCATGCGCGGACGCCCCCTCGACAGCCTGTTCGCATCCTTCGGCGACCATCGCGCTCCGGCGGAATCCGTCATCGGTATCGGCGACGCCGTGGCGGTCTCGGTGTTCGAGGCGGGATCGGGCGGTCTGTTCTCGGGACCTCTCACGGTCAATTCCTTCTCCGCCGGCTCGAAGGCGGCGCAGCTGCCCGAGCAGGTCGTTTCGCGCGACGGCGCGATCTCGGTGCCCTATGCCGGACGCATCAAGGTCGCCGGACGGCGCGCCCAGGACGTCCAGTCGCTGATCGAGACCGAACTCGCCGGCAAGGCGATCCAGCCGCAGGTCATCGTCACCGTGACCCGGGCGATCTCGCAATCGGTCACCGTGGGCGGCGAATCCATCGGCGGCGCCCGCGTCCCCCTCGGCTCCCAGGGCGACCGCATCCTCGACGTCATCGCCAGCGCCGGCGGCGTCAAGACGCCCGTCAACGAGACGTTCGTGCGCCTGTCGCGGGGCGGCACCACGGCGACGGTGCCGCTGACCACGGTGGTGTCGAACCCGAAAGAGAACATCTACCTGCGCCCCAACGACAACCTGACCCTCGTGCGCGACCCCCAGACCTTCCTGGCGGTGGGTGCCCTGGGTCAGGCGACCGAGATCGCGTTCCAGGCCGAGGGCATCACCCTGGCCCAGGCCCTGGCCAAGGCGCGCGGCCAGCGCGACGTCGATGCCGATCCGACCGGGACCTTCATCTTCCGGTTCGAGCCGGCGGCCGTGGTGCGCCGCCTCAAGCCCGGAAGCCCGCTCCTCGGCACGCCGCTGGTGCCGGTGGTCTACCGGGTCGACATGCGCGATCCCAACAGCCTGTTTCTCACCCAGGCGTTCCGCATGCGCAATCGCGACATGATCTACGTCTCGAACGCGCCGTTCACCGAGATCAAGAAGGTGCTCTCCGTCTTCGCCGCAGCGGCCCAGCCGATCACCACCGGCGTCCGCGTCGGCAGCGCGATCGACTGAGATCGCCTCTGTCCTCGCGGGTCGGGACGGCCCTCAGATCGGCCCGGTCCGGCCAGGTGGACAGACCGGGGCACTTGCGTTCTGGCCGGCCTTGTCGCACGGCTCCGCGATGCCATGGGAGCCGGGGGGTAACTCGCGGGGCTCGCTTGTCTTTCAGGGGGCCGGACGGGCGTTGGGGCGGGGCGACATGAGGATGAGACGGGTGGCCCGCTTCTTCGGGCCGGCGAGCGGATGCTTCCGCGTGGCCCTGCGCAGGCCGGCATCCGCCGCGCCGAGAACGGTCGTTTCCGCTCTCATGGTCGCCGTCTCTGCCGCATTCTTCGTCGTTTCCGCTGCGCGAGCCGATGTGACGGTCGGCGTCGCGGTTCCGCAATCGGGCGCCTACGTCGCCGTCGGCGAGCAGGTCCTTCGCGGCGTCCGCGCCGCCGTGCGGGACGCCAATGCCAAGGGCGGGCTCGCCGGGCAGACCATCCAGCTCGACGTCCAGGACGATGCCTGCGATTCCAACAAGGCCGTGGCGGTGGCCAAGCACTACGCCTTGAGCGAGGTGCGCCTCGTCGTCGGCCATGTCTGCTCGAACGCCTCGCTCGCCGCCTCCGAGGTCTATGCCGCCAACGGCATCACCATGATCACCGCGGCCTCCGTCGCCGCCAAACTCACCGATCGCGGGCTTCCGAACGTGTTCCGGGTCTGCGGGCGCGACGACGACCAGGCCAAGCTCTCCGCCACCGTGCTGGCTGAGCGCTTCCGCGACAGGAAGATCGCGATCCTCAACGACCAGAGTCCGGGCTCCCGTGCCCTCGCCGCAGCCACCAAGGACAACCTCAACCGGATCGGCATCAACGAGGCGCTGGCCACGGCCTTCGTGGCCAGCGACGCCGACGATGCGGCGCTCGCCGACCGGCTGAAGGATGCGGGGATCGCCGTGGCCTATTATGGCGGCGACGCCCTCGAAATGGGCCGGCTCGTGCGGATCTCCGCGGAGCGGGGCTTCCGGCCGCAATGGTTCGGCACCTCCGCCATCGCCACGCAGGATTTCGCCACAGCCGCCGGCCCGGCCAGCAACGGCGTGCTGATGACCTTCTATCTCGACCCGCGCCGCAAACCCGAGGCCGCCCCCGTGGTCCAGGCGCTGAAGGCCGCGGGCGGCGACGTGGAGGGCTCGACGATCTACGGCTATGCCGCCCTCCAGGCGCTGGTGGAGGCGGGCAATTTCGCCCGCAGCACGGATGCACGGCGCATCGCGGCGGCCCTGCATACCGAGCGTTTCGACCTCGTCCTCGGTTCGGTGGGATTCGATGGCAAGGGCGATGTCACCGCGCAGGGCTACGTGCTCTATGTATGGAAGGACGGGACCTTCACCTACGCCAGCCCTCCCTGATCGTTTTCGGCGGGCGAGGGGCCGGACAGGTGGAACGAGGACGAATATCGGATCGATTTGCTTCCTGTCCCGTTCGTGAACGAACCGAGAAACGGGCGAAGCGAGTTTCCATGGCCTCATACCCTGCGCGCCGCAGCCTGCTCGCCGCCGGATTCGGCGGTGCCGCCGCGGCCCTGTCGACGGGAGCGGCGCGGGCCGAGACGATGCCCGAGACGCGCTGGCGGCTCGCCTCCCACTACCCGAAATCCCTCGACATCCTGTTCGGCGCGCCGGAGACCGTGTCGCGCCTCGTCTCGGAAGCCACGGATGGCCGCTTCCAGATCCAGGTCCTGCCGCCGGGCGAGCCGGTTCCGGCCGAGGGCGTGATCGATGCGGTGTCGAGCGCCGCGGTGGAGATGGGGCATGCGCCGGCGACCCTCGGCACCGCGAAGGATCCGACCTTCGCGCTGGCCACCGCCCTGCCCTTCGGTCTCAATGCGCGCGGACAGAATGCGTGGTGGCTCCAGGGGGGCGCCGCCGACCTGTTCTCGGAGGTCTTCGCCAAGCATGGGCTCGTGAGCCTTCCCGGCGGCAATACCGGCGCGCAGATGGGCGGCTGGTTCCGACGGGAGGTGAAGAGCACCGCCGACCTCCAGGGCATGAAGATCCGCATCGCCGGTCTCGGCGGCCAGGTCCTGGCGAAGTTCGGCGCCGTGCCCCAGGCGACGCCGGGACCGGAGATCTATGCGGGCCTGGAATCGAAGGCCCTCGACGCGGCCGAATGGATCGGTCCCTACGACGACGAGAAGCTCGGGCTGCAGAAGGTAGCGCCGACCTATCATTACCCCGGCTTCTGGGAGGGCAGCGCGATGCTGCATTTCTGGATCGGCGCGGAGGCGTGGAAGGCGCTGCCGAAAGCCTATCGCGCGATCCTGCAGGCCGCGGCGGCGCAGGCCCATGCCGAGGTCCAGGCGAAATACGATGCGCGCAATCCCCGCGCCCTTCGCCGCCTCGTGGCCGGCGGTGCGCAGCTCCGTCCCTTCCCCCAGGACGTGATGGAGGCGGCGCTGAAACACGCCAACGACGTCTACGGCGAGATTTCGGCTAGGAGCGCCGATTTCAAACGCATCTACGAAGCTATGAAGACGTTCCGGAACGAGGAATATCTCTGGTTCCAGGTGGCGGAATACACCTACGACAATTTCATGATCCGGGCGCGGGCTCGCGGATGACCGGCCCGAGGCTGAGATCAGAAAAAAAGGCCGCTCCGAAGAGCGGCCCGAAGTCTAGGGAGGAAACGCCCAAGGAGGGCAGCAGGACCGCGACGCCATCGCGCTCCCGCAATGCACAATCTGATCCTCCTGCACGGAATTGCAAGGTCGTTCGCGCAACGCGACGATCCCTTTTCGTGCGGCGACACACTTCGCAATCCTTCTGTATCGAAAATGTCTCAGGTCAAATCCGGCGACAGTCTTGCGGCCGATCTGCTGCATCTATGGCAATCATCGCTCGTCATGGCGTTGTCGATGCATTGAATTCACGCCTGCGAATGTTGGCGGCGTCCGTCTCCGGCGCCGATCCATGACCAAATCGTTAACTCCCGCCCCTCGCCTGCCGGGCCACAGATTCATCGACCACACAGGACCCGTTTCACACGATGGCGATACAGGCGCAGAGAATTCGAGATCTGAATGACGGCGATCCGCAAGCGGGCGGATCGTACGTCCTCTATCTGATGCAGCAGGCCAACCGAGCGCATTTCAACCCGGCGCTCGAATTCGCCATCGAGGAGGCCAACAGGCTCGGCCTTCCCGTCGTCGCCTGTTTCGGGCTGCTCGACGGGGCGAACGGCTTTCCCGAGGCCAATGCGCGCCATTACGCCTTCCTGCTGCAGGGCCTCGCCGATGCGAAGGCGGGGCTGGAGGCGCGCGGCATCCACTTCGTCATGCGCAAGGCGTCCCCTGCCGACATCGCCATCGCGCTGTCCGACGAGGCGGCACTCCTCGTCCTCGACCGCGGCTACCTCGCCATCCAGAAGCGCTGGTACGGCGAGATCGTGAAGGCGGCAAAGACCCGTATCGTCCAGGTGGAGGG
The DNA here is from genome assembly GCF_042679825.1 of Methylobacterium marchantiae. NCBI lineage: Bacteria > Pseudomonadati > Pseudomonadota > Alphaproteobacteria > Hyphomicrobiales > Methylobacteriaceae > Methylobacterium > Methylobacterium marchantiae. The sequence goes on from NZ_JBHTND010000017.1 coordinate 47,715, forward strand.
CGACGTGGTGGTGCCGGTGGAGACCGCCTCTCCCAAGCACGAATACGCGGCCCGCACCCTGCGCCCCAAGATCCTCAAGCTCCTCGACGAGTATGTGGAGGCGCTCAAACCCCGGACCGTGAAGCACAAGGCCGGACGTGGGCTGCCGAAGAGCGAGATCGACGTCTCCGATCCCGATTCCGTGCTGGCCGGAATGACCCTCGACCGCGAGGTCGCTCCGGTGAAGCGCTTCACCGGCGGAGAGAGCGAGGCGCGCCGGCGCCTGAAGGCCTATCTCGCCGGGCCGTTCCGCTCCTATGGCAACGACCGCAACCGGCCCGAGGCGGGGGCCGCCTCGCATATGAGCCCCTACCTGCATTTCGGGCAGATCTCGCCCGTGGAGATCGCCCTCGCCGTCCGGGAATCGAAGGCGGGCGCCGCCGAGGACAGGGCCTCCTATCTCGAAGAACTGATCGTGCGGCGCGAGCTATCCATGAACCACGTCTACTTCACCGAGCGCTACGACAGCTACGAGCATGCGGTGCCGGACTGGGCGCGGAAATCCCTGGCCGACCATGCCGAGGACGAGCGCCCGCATCGCTACACCGAAAAGCAGCTCGCGGAGGGTGAGACCCACGACGAATACTGGAACGCGGCCCAGGCCGAGATGCGGGTGACCGGCTACATGCACAACCACCTGCGCATGTACTGGGGCAAGAAGATCCTCGAATGGTCCCCGAGCGCGGAGGAGGGATTCAAGCGGACCCTGCGCCTCAACAACCGCTACTTCCTCGACGGGCGCGACGCGAATTCCTTCACCAACGTCGCCTGGGTCTACGGCCTGCACGACCGGCCCTGGGCACGGCGCAAGATCTTCGGCACCGTGCGCTACCAGAGCGAGAACTCGTTGAGGAAATTCGACGCCAAGGCCTATCTCAAGACCGTCGGCGAGCTCTGCAAGGCGGAAAGCGAGGCGAAGCCACCGCGGAAGTCGGGTTGAGGGGCGGTATGTGCCTTGCGTCGCAGGCCTTGCCCGGTGAGTGTCCTCGGGCTTCGAGTTCGTGTCGGCACTGGCGTCGTACCGTACCGTGATCCCCTCCGTCATTCCGGGGCGCCGCAGGCGAGCCCGGAATCCAGAATCGCCGGTGGAGCAGAATGAACGTCGACCTATGGTTCTCGATTCCGGGCTCTGCTGCGCAGCCCCGGAAAGACGGGGTCGGTTCACTTCCTTTCAGCCAATCGGACGAGCGATCGAGCACGTAACCGTGACTTCGAAGTCTGCGCAGGCCGGTGATCATGCTTGAACCCGAACCCGCCTCCCCTCCGGCGCGGACACGCCTGTCCCGCCTGCGCGGCGCGGCCTTCGATGCCGCGCCATTGTGGCGGCAGCGGCTGCTGTTCCTCTTCGGAGGGCTCTGCGTGGGACTCGCGGCGGTGGCGATGGCCAAGCTCGCCGACTGGGCCCAGGACGTGTTCCGCTGGATGGTGTCGCCCTCGCCGCTCGTCGCACTGGTGCTGACGCCGCTCGGCTTCGCCATCGCGATCCTGCTCTCCATCCGGGTGTTCCCGAACTCGCAAGGGTCGGGGATTCCGCAGGTGATCGCCGCGCGCCATACCGAGGATCCGGCGATCCGCAGCGCCCTGGTCTCCCTCAGGACGGCGTTCGGCAAGATCCTGGTCATGACCTTCGGTCTCGCCTGCGGCGCCTCCACGGGACGCGAGGGACCGACCGTCCAGGTGGGCGCGGCGATCATGGCCGCCGTCGGCCGCCTCGACGCGGACCGCCTGCCCGGCGTCATCCTGGCCGGCGGCGCGGCGGGGGTCGCCGCGGCCTTCAACACGCCGATCGCCGGCATCGTCTTCGGGATCGAGGAACTGAGCCGGACCTACGAGGCGCGCACCAGCGGGCTCATCGTCGCCACGGTGATCGCCGCCGGGCTCACGGCACTCGCGATCCAGGGCGACTACACCTATTTCGGCACGACCAAGGCCCTGCTGCCCTTCGGCCCCGGCTGGCTCGCCGTGCCGATCCTCGGCGTGCTCGGCGGTGTCGCCGGCGGTGTGTTCGGCCGCGTCACCATCCTGTTCGCCAGGGGGCTGCCGGGACGGATCGGCGGCGCCATCCGTCGCCATCCTGTCGTGTTCGGCACCCTGTGCGGGCTCGGCGTCGCCCTGTGCGGGCTTGCATCGGGCGGCACGGTCTACGGAACCGGCTACGAGGAGGCGCGTGCCATGCTCCACGGCACCGATACCGGCCACCCGGCCTATGCGCCGCTGAAGTTCCTGGCGACGGTGTTCTCGTCGATCAGCGGCATCCCCGGCGGCCTGTTCGCGCCCTCCCTCAGCGTCGGGGCGGGGATGGGCGTCTGGCTGCACGGCCTGTTCGCGGAGGTGCCGATCGGTGCCCTGGTGCTCATCGGCATGACCGCCTACCTCACCGGCGCCCTGCAGGCGCCCATCACCGCCTTCGTCATCGTCACCGAAATGACCCAGGACCACTCGATGATGATCCCGCTCATGGTGACCGCTCTCATCGCCGACGCGGTTTCCAAGCTGATCTGCCGCGAAGGGCTCTACCACGCGCTGGCGGCCATCATCCTGGAGAAGGCCGATCCCGGCTCCGCGCCCGTGATCCGGACGGCCTGACAAGCTTGAGCGGAACGCTTCCGGGCCGAGACGGTTATCGGTCGTTCCGCACGCTGGAGTTTCGCGCGTATGACCCTTCTCAAATGGGCCCTCATCTGTTTCGTCATCTCGCTCCTGGCGGGTGGCCTCGGCTTCACCGGGATCGCCTCGGGTGCGCGCTCCCTGTCGCGGATCCTGTTCGGCGTGTTCCTCGTGATCGCGATCGTCATCGTCGTGCTCGCCGTGGCCGCCGGGAAGATGATCTTCTGAGCCGATGAAGGCGCCCGCTCCGTCGATCCCCGGACAGACCTGTCTCGTCACCGGCGCCACTTCCGGCATCGGCTACGAGACGGCTTTGGGATTGGCGCGGGCCGGCGCCCGCGTCGGGATCGTCGGCCGGGATGCCGCCCGCACCGAGGGGGCGGCCTCCCGTATCCGCGCGACCGTGCCGGGCGCCCGTATCGACGTCTTCCTGGCCGATCTGTCCTCGCAGGCCGAAATCCGACGCCTCGCCGGCGAGGTCCGGGATGCCTACTCCCGCCTCGACGTGCTGGTGAACAATGCCGGGGCGATCTTCGATTCCCGGCATATCACCGTGGATGGTCTGGAGCGGACCTGGGCCCTCGACCATCTCGCCTACATGCTGCTGACTCTGGAACTCCTCGACCTGTTGAAGGCGAGCGCGCCGTCCCGCATCGTCAACGTCGCCTCAATGGCGCATAAGCGCGGCCGGATCGACCTCGACGACATCGACGGTGCCGGAGGCTACGGCGCATTGAAGGCCTATTCGCAGGCGAAACTCGGCAACGTGCTGTTCACCGCCGCCCTCGCCCGCCGTCTCGCCGGCACCGGAGTGACCGCGAATTCCCTCCATCCCGGCGTGATCGCCAGCGGGTTCGCCGGTGGCACCGGAGGCTGGTTCGGCTTCGGCTGGTCCTTGATCCGGCCCTTTCTCAGCAATCCGACCGATGGCGCCGCGACCTCCCTCCATCTCGCCACATCGCCGGAGGTGGCGGGCGTCAGCGGGCGCTATTTCTCGAAGTGCAGGCCCGTGCCGACCTCCTCCCTCGGACGGGACGAGGCGCTTCAGGAACGCGTCTGGGCGCTGAGCCTGCGACAGGTCGGGCGGTCGGAATAGGGCGACGGTCATGGCGCCGGCTGAGACAGGGCCGCAGACATCGTCGGAATGGTCGCTACTCCTCCAGCCCGCGTCTCTATGTCAAAAAATGCACCGTTTATGTTATGCTTTTGCCTCGATCCAAATGCGAGGACGGCATGAACGTATCGGTCGGTGATCGGTGGGAGGGGTTTATTTCCCGCATCGTGCAGGATGGACGCTATGGCTCGGCGAGTGAGGTGGTGCGCGAGGGTCTTCGCCTCGTCGAAGAGCGCGAAGCCAAACTCCAGGCCCTGCGCCGGACCTTGAGCGACGCCATCGAAGCGGGTGGTCATGCGAGCGAGGACGAGATCGATGCCGCGCTCGCGGCAAAGAGCGCGGAACTCGAGGCTCTGGGCTACGGGGAGTGAGCAAGGCTCGGTTCCTGCCATTCGCACGAACCAACCTCGTCGATATTCTCGGTTACGTCACCGAAATGAGCGGCAGCCTGGCCATCGCACAGGGATTCGTTGCGCGACTTCGCAGCCAATGCCATCGATTGGCGACGCTCCCGGGAAAGCTCGGTCGGGCACGTCGGGAATTGCCGAGCGACATACGCAGCTTTCCTTGCGAAAGTTACGTGATCTTCTTCCGCTATGATGCCGGGACGGTGGAGATCGTCGCGATCCTGCATTCCAGCCGAGATCCCGGTCCTCACCTCACCGATCATCCGGCCAGCGAATGATCGGTGAGGTCGAGAGTCACGATAGGGCGGTCGTCTCGGTCGAGGCCGGCAGGAACGCGCCGGACAGGGCTTTCTCGATCAGCGATTGCGTCTCCGCCACGCCGTAGAGCGCGATGAAGGAGCCGAAGCGCGGTCCGCGCGCCTCGCCGAACAGCACGTTGTAGATCGTGCCGAACCAGGCCTGCGACACGCCGGGGCGCCCGTCCGGGCTCTTGGCCTTGCCCGACAGATCGGGGAAGTGACGCCGCCCGACCTCGTAGACGATGGCCTGCAGCCCTTCCGGATCGGTCGAATCCTTGTGGGCCTCGAGGGTCGCCGACAGGTCCGTGAGCGCCGCCCTCTCCTCCTCCGTCGCCGCCCGGTAGACCTTCGCCGGACGCACGAGATCGCGGAAATAGGCGAGCGCGTGGCCGACCAGCCGGTCGAGCACGGGATGTGTCCGCGGCCCGATCTCCGGGTCGTAGCGGCGGATGAAGCCCCACAGGACCGCCGGATCCTCGGTATTGGCCACCGCCGCGAGATTAAGCAGCATCGCGAAGTTCAGCGCGCCGCCCTTGCCCACGGCTTCGGCCGCCGGCGGATGACCGGCGTGGAGATGCCAGACCGGGTTGCCGAGCTGCTGGGCCGGCTCCTGGCCGGGGAACTTCTCGAGGAAGTTCAGGTAATCGTCGACCTGACGCGGGATCATCTCCACGAACAGGCGCTTGGCCTCGCGCGGCTTGTTGTACATGAACAGAGCGAGGCTGTCGGCGGTGCCGTAGACGAGCCAGTCGTCGATCGAGAGGCCATTGCCCTTCGACTTCGAGATCTTCCTGCCCTCCTTGTCGAGGAAGAGCTCGTAGTTGAAGCCTTCCGGCGGTTCGCCACCGAGGGCGCGGGCGATCTCGCCCGAGAGCTTCACCGAATCGATCAGGTCCTTGCCGGCCATCTCGTAATCGACGCCGAGCGCCACCCAGCGCATGGCCCAGTCGGGCTTCCATTGCAGCTTGGCATGGCCGCCGGTGACCGGGGTCTCGTAGGCGGTGCCCGTCTTCGGGTCGCGCCAGACCAGTGTGCCGGCGCTCACCCGCACCTCGTCGATGGACACCTGCATCACCTCCCCCGTCTCCGGGTGCAGCGGCAGGAACGGCGAGTAACTCGCCGAGCGCTCGGCCCGCAGCGACGGCAGCATGATCGCCATCACCGCGTCGTAGCGCTCCAGCACCGTGAGCAGCGCCGAGTCGAACAGGCCGGCCTTGTAGCATTCGGTGGCGGAGCGGAACTCGTAGTCGAAACCGAACGCGTCGAGGAAGCGGCGCAGTTCGGCGTTGTTGTGCGCGCCGAAACTGTCATGGGTGCCGAACGGATCGGGCACCCTGGTCAGCGGCTGGTTGAGTGCCGGGATCAGCATCTCCTTGTTCGGCACGTTGTCCGGCACCTTGCGCAGGCCGTCCATGTCGTCCGAGAAGGCGATGAGGCGGGTGGGGACGCTGTCGTTGGTGAGCACGCGGAAGGCGTGCCGCACCATCGAGGTGCGGGCGACCTCGCCGAACGTGCCGATATGCGGCAGGCCCGACGGTCCGTATCCGGTCTCGAACAGCACCTCCAATTTCGGCCTGCGCTCCAGCCGCGCCACGAGCTTGCGCGCCTCCTCGAACGGCCATGCGGCCGCGTTGGCGGCGGCCTCCACGAGGGCGGGATCGAGGGCGAGCGGGGACGAAACAGGCGGGGCGGACATGGGAAAAGCGTCAGTTCTGCGAGAAGAGGCGGGACGCCCGGAGAGGACCGAGCGGGGCCGGGCACCCTAGGGAGCGTGTCCGGGAGGGTCAACGCAACGGCCGTGACGGTCTTGGACTGGAAGGTGGTTCTCGGTTCACCCGTCCCGGCCGGGCGATCGGGGAGCAGCCCCCTCCATCAATCCGCCGGGCCGTTGGACGATGGTTCGGGGCGTGAAGCGCCAGAGCCGCTCCGCCCCCGGAAGCGTCGCGATCTCGGGAGCGTCGAGGATCACCTCCGCATGCCCCGTCATCTGCAGCATCTCCCCGGTGGCGAAGTCGAGGAAGACGAGCCCGGCGCGGGGATTGATGCGGATATTCCCGAGGGTATTGAAGAACCGGTTGCCGGAGTAATCCGGGATCGTCAGCACCCCGTCCTCGCCGATCCGCACGAACCCCTCGGGGCCGCCGCGATGCGAGACATCGACCTGCCGTTCGTCATCCTGCCGCTCGCCGTCCCGCCCATCGACATAGGTGGCGACGAAGAAGGTATCGGCGCCCGAGACGAGCGCGCGGGCGCGGTCGTCGAGGCGATGCCCGATCTCCGGAGCCGCCGCGGTACTCGTCTCGGATCGGGATGGGTCCCGTCCGATGTCGACGCGTCTGACCTGGATGTATTGCGGGCAGTTGCCGAAGCTCTGCCGGGCGCGGATCTCGAAACCGTCGCCCTCCCCGCGCCGAACGGTTCCGTTCAGGCGATTGCGCCGCCGGGTCGCGAGGTCGATCCCGAGCAGACCGACGGACGCGCCGTTCGCGAGGCCCACCTCGGCGGGGTCTCCGGGTTCGGCGATGCTGCGAACCCGGAGATGGAAGGGGTCCGGCGCATCGAGGAAGCCCGGTGCTCCGGTGCGCAGCGTCGCCCAGACGTCTCCGGCCGGGTCCACCGCCCCAAGCACCACGAAGGGCAGATGCCCGTAGAAATCGCGGTGCTGGTCGATCATCCGGTCGCGGATCACCCGGGGGCCGATCTCGGCCATCCGCCCGGCGCTTCCGGCATGGTCCTGGATGGCGATCTCGCCCGGATGCCACGGCGAGGCTGGCTGGTGTTCGAACGGCGACATGGGAGACCTCCCGCGACGGGTGTGGGTTCAGATTGCGTGCAGGCCGACCGGCGACCTCGGAAGGGGAACGAAGCCAGGCAGCGCTTCCATGCGACCGAGCCAGGCACGGATGTCGGCATAGGCCGCGAGGTCGACATTCCCTTCGGGCGCGGCGGCGATGTAGCTGTAGAGGGCGACGTCGGCGATGGTCGGACGGTCGGCGGCGATCCAGGACCGGCCGGCGAGTGCGGCATCGATGCGACCGAGGATCTGGTGGGCCCTGGCCAACACCTCCGCGGCATCGAAGGAGGCACCGAACAGGGTGATCAGGCGCGCCGCCGCCGGTCCGAAGGCGATGGGCCCGGCCGCAACGGAGAGCCAGCGCTGCACCCGTGCCGCGCCGGCAGCATCCTCGGGCAGCCAATCGGTGCGCCCGAGTTTCTTCGCCAGATAGATCAGGATGGCGTTCGAATCCGGCACCACGTCGTCGCCGTCGACGAGCACCGGCACCTGACCGAACGGGTTCAGCTTCAGAAATTCCGGTGCCTTGTGCGCGCCGCCCGCGAGGTCGACCTCGACGATCTCGCATTCCGCGCCCACCAGGGACAGGAACAGGCGGGCCCGGTGTGCATGCCCGGACAGGGCCATGTGAAAGAGCTTCATGATCGGCCTCCTCGATGATCGGACGGGAGCGCCCGCCACCTCCGCATCAGAGACCGTTCCGCAGATTGCGTGAACCGGCATTCCCTGCAATCGACTGTTTCGCGAAATGGAATGATCGGCAGGTCTGGGAGATGGCGGAATGGACCGGTGGCAGTCGATGCGGGTCTTCGTCCGGGTCGCGGAGAGCGGCAGCTTCGCCGGTGCCGCCCGCCAGCTCCATATGAGCCCGCCGGCCGTCACCCGCGCGGTGGCGTCCCTCGAGAGCCGGATCGGGACACGACTGCTGACGCGCACCACGCGCTCCCTGAAGCTCACCGAAGCGGGCGGACGCTATTTCGAGGATTGCCGGCGGATCCTCTCGGAGATCGAGGAGGCGGAAGCGGTCGCCGCAGGCGCCTACGCCACGCCTACCGGCACCTTGACGGTGACCGCGCCGGTGCAGTTCGGCCGGCTCTACGTGCTGCCCGTCATCGTGGACTATCTCGCGCTTCATTCAGCCGTCGGCGTGCGCGCGCTCTTCCTCGACCGGGTGATCAACATGATGGACGAGGGCGCCGATGTGGGAATCCGCATCGGCGCCCTTCCCGATTCCGGGCTCGTCGCGATCCGGGTCGGCACCGTGCGCCGAGTCCTCTGCGCCACGCCGGACTATCTCGATCGGCACGGAACACCCGGGATGATGCGGGATCTGCAGGATCACGCCATCATCGGCTCGATGAGCGCGGGATTGCTGGGAGGAGGCCGTCCGGGCGGCAAGGGACGCATGGGCGTCCCTCTTCGTCCCCGCTTGATCTGCAATACGATCGACGCGGCCCTCGCGGCCGCCCTCGCCGGCCAGGGCATCGTGAACCTGCTGTCCTACCAAGTCGCGCCGTCCGTCGCCGAAGGCCGGCTCAAGCTGATCCTGGACGATCCGGACGCGGCGCCGATGCCGGTCCACATCGTCAGTTCCGAGGGGAGGCGCGCGCCCGCGAAGGTGCGTGCCTTCATCGACCTGGCCGTGGAACGGCTCCGGGCCGACCCGATGGTCAATCCCGACCGTTCCTGAAGGGCAATGAACGACGCCTGCCCGCGCTTCTTCCGGCGCACTTCATACGTTTGCCGCGTCCGGGCCGCAGAATGCGCATCCGTCTCCCGCGGATTTCGGGATTCCTCCGAGATCCGTGAGCCCCGCAAGGCTCGCCGAGCCCACCAAAGGCCCCATGACCGCGACCGTCTTCGCCGAGCCCTCACCCGTCGCGCGATCCGAGCGGCGCTCGACCCGCCTGCTCTTCCTCATCGTCGGTTTCGGCATCGCGGCCTGGGCGCCGTTGGTGCCGTTCGTGAAGGCGCGGGCCGGGCTCGATGACGGCAGCCTCGGCCTGCTGCTCCTGTGCCTCGGGATCGGCTCCCTCCTCGGCATGCCCATGGCCGGGGCGCTGGCCCTGCGTTTCGGTGTCCGGCCGATGCTGATCGCCGCGGTGGCCCTGATCTGTCTGACGCTGCCGCTTCTCGCCCTCGTGTCGCAGCCCCTGCCCTTGGCCGTCGCGCTCATGCTGTTCGGCGCCGGCATGGGCGTCCTCGATTGCCTGATGAATCTCCAGGCCGTCATGGTCGAGCGCCGTGCGGGGCATCCGCTCATGTCCGGCTTTCACGGCCTCTACAGCCTCGGCTGCATCGTCGGTGCGGCCGGTTTCAGCGGGATGCTGAGCGTCGGGCTCTCGCCGATCGGCGCCACCCTCGTGGTCGTCGCCTGCATCGCCGTCGCGCTTCTGGCGGCGCTCCCCGGCATCCTGCCCGCCGAGGGCGGCGAGAGGGGCGGCGATGCCGGACCGCCCTTCGCGATCCCGCGCGGATCGGTGCTGCTCATCGGCCTGCTCTGCTTCGTCGTCTTCCTCACCGAGGGATCGGCGCTGGATTGGAGCGCGGTCTTCCTCATCCAGGAACGCGGCTTCGCCGCTTTCCAGGCCGGCCTCGGCTACGCCGCCTTCGCCCTGACCATGACCGTGGGCCGGCTGACCGGCGACGCGATCGTCTCCCGGATCGGCCGCACCCGCATCGTCGCCCTCGGCGGCCTCCTCGCCGCCGCCGGTCTCCTCCTCGTCATCGGCGTTCCGTCCCCGGCCGCCGGCCTCCTCGGCTATGCCCTGGTCGGTGCGGGCTGCGCCAACATCGTGCCCGTGCTGTTCACGGCGGCCGCGCGCCAGGAGGTCATGCCGGCGCGCCTCGCCATTCCGGCGGTGACGACGCTCGGTTATGCCGGAATCCTCGTCGGCCCCGCCGCCATCGGCTTTCTCGCCCACGTCACCAGTCTGTCCGTCGCCTTCCTCGCGGTGGCGGCCCTGCTCGTCGGCGTCGCGGGAAGTGCCACGTGGTTGCGGACCTGACCGCTCCCTTCGCGGACGGATCGTGTAGACAAGGCGTCTTCGGCCGGAAGGAATGCGCATCATGTGGTCCGACAGACGCTTCCTCGATCTCGTCGGGTTGGAGCATCCGATCGTCCAGGCGCCGATGGTCGGAGCCAGGGGCAGGCTCGCGGCCGCCGTCTCCGCCGCCGGCGGTCTCGGCTCCCTCGCCTGCGCGGCCCTGAATGCGGAGCAGGTGCGCGACGAGGTCTCCAGCATCCGCGAGGTGACGGACCGCCCCTTCACCCTCAACTTCTTCTGCCATGTTCCGGCTGCCGCCGATCCCGTCCGCGAGGCCGCGTGGCGGGAGAGGCTGGCGCCGTTCTACCGGGAATTCGATCTCGATCCGGCGGCGCCGATCGCCATGGCCAACCGCGCGCCCTTCGACGAGGCGATGTGCGCGGTGGTGGAGGATCTGCGCCCGAACGTGGTCAGCTTCCATTTCGGTCTGCCGGACGACACCCTGCTGTCCCGCGTGAGGGCGGCGGGCTGCCTCGTCTTCTCCTCGGCCACCACGATGCGGGAGGCGCGCTGGCTCGAGACGCGCGGCGTGGACGCGATCATCGCGCAAGGAGCCGATGCCGGAGGCCATCGGGGCATGTTCCTTACCGAGGCGCTCGAATCCCAGGTCGGCACCTTCTCTCTGGTGCCGCAGGTGGTCGATGCGGTCCGCGTCCCGGTGATCGCGGCGGGCGGGATCGCCGATGCGCGCGGCGTCGCCGCCGCCCTCGCGCTCGGCGCCTCGGCGGCCCAGATCGGGACTGCCTACCTGCTCTGCCCGGAGGCCGGTGCAGCCCCCGCCCATCTCGCGGCCCTGCGGTCGGCACGCGACGAGGACACCGCGCTCACCAACGTGTTCACCGGCCGCCCCGCGCGCGGACTCCTGAACCGCGCCATGCGCGAACTCGGCCCGGTGAGCCCCGAGGCGCCGGCCTTTCCCATGGCCGCTCCGGCGCTCCAGCCCCTGCGCCAGAGGGCGGAGGCGGAAGGCTCGGGCGATTTCTCACCGCTCTGGTCGGGTCAGGCCGCCGCCCTGGCACGGGAGATGGCGGCGGCGGACCTCACGCTGCGACTCGCGGAAGGGGCACGCTCGATCCTGCGGAACCGGGAATGAGGCCGATCCAGGCTTCCGGCAGGCACCCGACGGTCAGAACGGGCTCACGGGGAAGAACCGCAGGTACAGTTCGGCATATTTCCCCTCGTCCCAGACCCGCTGGAGGGCGTCGTCCAGGGCGCGGGACAGGGCGGTGTCCTCGCGCCGGGTCACGAGGCCGATGCCCTCGCCGAAATAGCGGTTCTCCAGGTAATCGCCGCCCACCAGCGCGCAGCAATTCGAGGAATCGATGCCGCCGATCCACAGGGCGAGGTTGAGGCCGTCGGCGAAGACATAGTCGACGTCGCCGCGCCGGAGCGCGCCTTCCGCCGTGGCGAGGTCGGTGAAGTCGCGGCCCTCGGCCTTGGGGAAGAAGGCCTTGAGGTAGGCCGCGTGGGCGCTGCCGCCGACGACGCCCACGGACTTTCCCGCGAGCGCCTCGGCCGACGGAGCCGGAAAGCCCTTGTCGGTGCGCGAGGCGAAGCGCGCGGGCCAGCGGAAGTAAGGCCGGGTGGCGAGGAAGCGGCTGCGCAGGGTCGGCGTCAGCGGGATCGCGGCCGCGACCACGTCGCCCTGCCGGTCCGCCAGGGCGTCGAGCAGCGTATCGAATCGCCGGGCCTGGATGGTGCAGCTCATCGACAGGCGCTCGCAGACCGCGCGGACGAGCTCCACCACGAAGCCGGTCGGCGTCCCGTCGGGCCCGGCGAAATGCAGGGGCGGGAACTCGTCGTCGGTGAGGAAGCGGATGGCGCGCGCGGTCTGGGGCGGCTCGATCCGCTCGAGACGGCTGCGCGGGTTCCAGAAATTCGGGATCGTCACGCCGGGAGACGCAGGCTCCTGCGTCTCTGCGGACAGGGCCGGGAGCGGCGCCATGAGCAGCGCCGTCACCAGCAAAGCGCCCGCGCACCAGACGGCACGGCTTGACGCAAGGGTTGTGTTGATGTCGCACTGGTTGTGCGCGGGAATCGGCTGGCTCACGGTTCTCCCCCTACCACGTTCCCGGGCCTCGGGGAGCCGGTTCCGGTGTCGATCCTCGGTTTCAGGAGCCTGCGCGGCGAAACGGTGGCACTGCCGCTCGAAGTCGCGTTCCTGCTGGGCCATGCCGTCCCTCCGACATTGCTGGCGAGGGCCGCCGCCCTGGCGCGGGCGAGCGGCACCGATGCCGCAACGGCCCTGATCCAGGCCGGGCTGATGGAGGAGGAGACGTTCTATCGCGCCCTCGCGCTCACCCTCGGGGCGCGTTTCCTCACCGATCGCCTGCCCCTCGGGGCGGGCGCCCGCTTTCCCGACAGCCTGATCGCCGGCGTCGCCCCTCTCGCGGCGGGGATGGGCACGGCCTTCGTCTACGCGCCGCGGGGGCGCGCCGTCGTCGAGCTGCTGGAGGGACGCAGCCCCACCGGACTGATGCCGGCGATCACCACGCCGACGGCCCTGCGCCGCGCGCTCTTCGCTCAACGCCCGGAAGCGATCGCGGCTCATGCCTCGGGCGAGCTCTTCAGGCGACGGCCGGACTGGGCCTACAACGCCGCCCCGGTGGCGCCCCTGATCGCCCTCGCGAGCCTGATCTTCGGGGCGCTCCTCGTCGTCCTCGCCTGCCTCCCGGCGCTCCTCGTCACGGTGGCCTGGATCGTGGTGCAGGTCGGCTTCCTCGCCCTGCTGACCTTTCGCGTGGCCGCCATCGGGCCGACCAGCGGCATCGTACCGGACCACCCGCCCGGGGAAGGGCTGACGGATCGCGACCTGCCGGTCTACACGGTGTTGGTCGCCCTCTACCGGGAGGCGGCGGTGGTCCCGCGTCTCCTCGGGGCGCTGACGCGGTTCGATTATCCGGTGGCGAAGCTCGACATCAAGCTCCTCACCGAGGCCGACGATACCGCGACGGCGGAAGCGCTCTCCCGCCTCGCCCTGCCGGCGCATGTGGAGGTCATCGTGGTGCCGCGGGGCCTTCCCAAGACCAAGCCGCGCGCTCTCAATGCGGCGCTGCCGCTGGCGCGGGGAAGCTGCCTCGTGGTCTACGATGCCGAGGACGTGCCGGATCCCGGCCAGTTGCGGGCGGCGGCCGAGGCCTTCGCCCGCGCCTCCCCGCGCACCGCCTGCCTGCAGGGACGCCTCGTCATCGACAATGCCCGCGATTCCTGGCTGACCCGGTGCTTCGCCCTCGAATACACGGCGCTGTTCGACGTGCTCGGCCCGGCGCTCTCCGCATGGCGCCTGCCGACGCCGCTGGGGGGCACGTCCACCCATTTCCGGACGCATATCCTGCGCGCGGTCCATGGCTGGGATGCCTGGAACGTCACCGAGGATGCCGATCTCGGCCTGCGGCTGGCGCGGGCCGGCTACGATGTCGGCGACCTGCCGAGCAGCACGATCGAGGAGGCGCCGGCCCATTGCAAGCCCTGGCTCAGCCAGCGCACCCGCTGGATGAAGGGCTTCCTCCAGACCAGCCTGACCCATGGCCGCAACCCGCTGGTCACCTTCCGCGAACTCGGCCCCCTCGCGAGCCTATGCGCCCTGGCCCTCGTCCCCGGCACGGTGGCCTCGGCCCTGGCCTACCCGTTCCTGATGCTGCCGGCGGTGGTCTCGCTGTGGCCGAGCCGGATCGAGGCGGGAAGCGATTTCTGGTCGAACCTGCCAACCGGCACCGCGATCACGGTGCTCGTCTCCGGCTTCGTGGCGATGCTGCTGCCCGCCTATATCGGCTGCCGGCGCCGGGGCTGGCACGACCTCGTCCCCTTCGTGCCGCTGCTGCCGGTCTATTTCCTGCTCGTCAGCCTCGCGGCCTGGCGCAGCGTCGTCGAACTGATCCTCGCGCCCGACCGCTGGAACAAGACCGAGCACGGCCTGTCCCGCACCTCGCGCAGCGGCGCGCTGAAGCCTCACGCGCCACCGTGAGGCGTCACATCGCCCTGGCGAGTTCCGCCGCGGTCTGGTCCGCCGGCTTGGTCAGGTTGAGGGCGCTGACGAAGCGGTTCTTCGCGTCCATGATGTAGACGAGCGACGTGTGCTCCATCGTGTAGTCGTCGCCCTTGGTCGGCACCTTGCGGACATAGGCACGATAGGCCTTCACCGCGGCGGCCACCTCTTCCGGCGTGCCGGTGAGGCCGACGATGCGCGGATCGAAGCTCGCGAGATAGGTCTTCAGTGCCTCCGGCGTGTCGCGCTCCGGATCGACGGCAATGAACAGCGCCTTCATGTCACGGCCCTTCGGCCCGAGAGCCTGGAGCACGTCGCCGATCTGCTGCAGCGTCGTCGGGCAGATGTCGGGGCAATGGGTGAAGCCGAAGAACACGAGATGGGCCGCACCCGCGTAATCCCGCTCGGTGACGCGCTTGCCGTCCTGGTTCGTCAGGGTGAAGGGACCGCCGACGCTGCTGGTCGCCACCTGCCCGGCCTGCGGCACGAGCAGCACCGTTGCCGCGACACCGAGCGCCACGAGGCCGATGGCGAAGAGGATGAGGGGAAGGGCGCGACGCATGGGAAGCCTTCAGGCTCGTTCCGGATGAGGCGGCTGGAAGAGCATGGGCGGGAGACCAGGGCAACCCGACAGAGCGTCGCCACCGGGTGCACGCCGTCAGATGACGAGCCTGTCCGGCTCGGCGGTCTCACCGAAACCCGCGGCACCATGGCGCCGCAACGCCTCCCCCACCATCAGCAGCGCCGGCCCCTCGAATCCCGAGGCCTCGACCCCGTCCGCCAGATCGGCGGCCGTGCCCGCGACCACCGCCTGGTTGCGGCGCGTGGCGTTGAAGACGAGGAGCGCGGTGGTGGCCGGGGCGAGGCCTTCGGCGATGGCGCGCTCCAGGAGAACCCGCAGGGTCTTCTTCGGCATGTAGACGACGGTGGTGACGCTCGGATCGGCGAGCGCGCCCCAGTTCAAATCCTCCGGCAGGCTGCCGCGGCGGTCGTGGCCGGTGACGAATTGCAGGCGTCGCGCCGCATCGCGATTGGTGAGCGAGACGCCGAGCGAGGCCGCCGCCCCCTGCGCCGCCGAGATGCCCGGCACCACGCTCACCGGGATCCCGGCGAGATGACAGGCGTCGATCTCCTCGCCCGCCCGGCCGAAGACGAGGGGGTCGCCGGATTTGAGACGCACCACCTGCTTGCCGGATTTGGCGAGCTGCACCATCAGCGCGTTGATGTCGTCCTGGCGGCAGGACGGGCCGTGTCCGGTCTTGCCCACCAGCATGGTCCGCGCCTCGCGGCGGGCATAATCGAGGATCTCGGGCGCCACGAGGTCGTCGTAGAGGATCACGTCGGCATTGCGCAGGGCCCGCAGGGCTTTGAGCGTGAGAAGTTCGGCATCGCCCGGCCCGGCGCCCACCAGGGTCACCGCTCCGCCCTTCGGCGCGGCTTCGGTCTGGCCGAGGAGTTCGGCGAGATCGGTCTCTGTCGGAGCCCGGTCGGGCTCGGCGAAGGCGCGGTCGGTGAACCGCTCCCAGAAGGCGCGGCGGTCGGAGAAAGCGTGGAAGCGGCCGGTCACCTCCTCGCGCCAGTCGCGGGCGGCACCGATCCAGGCCTTGAAGCCGCGCGGCAGCATGCCCTCGATCCGGGCGCGCACGGTCTGGCCGAAGACGGGAGCGGCACCCTCCGTCGAGATGCCCACCACCATCGGCGAACGGTTGACGATGGCGCCGAATTTCACGTCGCAGAGATGCGGCCGGTCGACCGCGTTGACGATGGCGCCGGTCTTCCGCGCCGCGGCGACGAAGGCGATGCAGTCGGCCTCGTCCTCCATGGCGCCGATGCAGAAGGTGGCGCCGTCGAGGTCGGATGGCTGCCACTGGCGCTCGTGCAGGGTGACGCTGCCGGCGACGATCTCGCCCGGAACGGCGCGCAATTCCTCGCTGGGTTCGGGGGCGTAGACGTCGACATCGGCCCCGGCCGCGGCGAGGAGCTTCACCTTCCATGGCGCGCCGCCATTGGAGCCGGCCAGCACCGCGCGCTTGCCCTGCAGCGGCACGAAGACCGGCAGCACGGCCAGGGGTTCGAGGCCGGCGGCCTCGCCGCGTTGACTGGCGATGCCGGCGGGCCGGGTTTCACGGGGCTGGCGGGGCGTATTCATGCTCGGAAAATGAGCCTATGCGGCGTCGCGCGCAAGCGCCTGCGGCAGCAGCTTGCGGATCTCTGGGATGCACGAGCCGCAATTCGTGCCGGCCTTGCAGGCGGCACCCACCGCCTCGACGCTGTGGGCGCCGGCGGCGATCGTGGCCGTGATGACGTCGAGCCCGACACCGTGGCAGGCGCAGACGGTCGGCCCGGCGGAGGCCGTCTCGGCCCGGCCGGAGAGCAGGGCGCGCCGGGCGGAGGGCTCCAGTTCGGGGGCGGCGAAATAGGCCTTCTCGGATTCCCAGCCGGGTTTGGCCTCACTCGGTGCCAGGGCGAGGCAGGCGACGAGGCGGCCCTCCTCATAGGCGGCGAAGCGGTAGCGGCCCCGGGCATGGTCGGCGTATTCGGCGATCTCGAGGCCCTGGAACATTCCCCGCAGCATCAGCGCGACCTCGCGCGAGCTCTCCTGCGTGGCGAAGTGCAGGCCGGAGCCGCCCTGGATCGTGGCGCGCGCCCACCACCAGCCGGCGGGCAGCGATGTCGGCGTACGGGTGAGGAGGAAGCCGCGGCTGCGATAGGGGGCCGGCGCGATGGCGGCCGGCGTCGCCTTCAGCTCGGGCTGGCCGGAGACCGGGTCGGGGATGCCGCGGGCGAGCGCGCCGACGCGGCCCTCGGAGGCGGTGGCCGCGCTCCAGTGGAAGGCGGCGAAGAGGTCGCCCCGGCGCATCCCCTGCCCCACCATCACCTCCAGAACCGCCGCCCCGTGGGCGGTGGAGACGGTGGCGAGGCCGCCATGGACGAGGCCCATCGCCGCCGCGTCGTCGGGGTGGATCTCGACGAAGGGCACGTCGCGATGGGCGGAGAGGCGCTGGCTCTTTCCGGTGCGGGTCATCGTGTGCCAGTGGTCGCGTACCCGGCCCGTGTTGAGCACGAAGGGGAAGCCCTCGCTCACCGGCTGAGCCAGGACCGGCGGCTGGACCGCGACGAAGCGGGCGCGCTTGTCGAAGGTGAAGAACTGCCCGTCGGCGAACAGGCGCTGCCTGCCGTCCTTGGCCCCGCGCTTCGTCAGCGGCCATTGCAGCGGCTTCGTGCCGGCATAGGCTGCATCCGAGATGTCGCTCACCGCGCCGATGTCGAAATCGCGGGTGCCGTTGTTCTCGAAGGCCGAGAGCGACGCGTGCTCGCGGAAGATCGCCGCCGCGTTGGGATAGGCGAAGGCCTCGCCGTGGCCGAGCCGCTTGGCCACGTCGCTGATGATCGCCCAATCGGCCCGCGCCTCGCCGGGGCTCTTGAGAAAGCTGCGCTGGCGCGAGATGCGCCGTTCCGAATTGGTGACGGTGCCGTCCTTCTCGCCCCAGGCCTGGGCCGGCAGGAGGACGGTCTTCCGGCCCGTCGCCATGGCGGTGTCGCTGTCGGCCACGGCCTCCGAGACCACGTAGAGATCGAGCCCCTTGATCGCCTCGCGGATCGCATCGGCGCGGGGCATCGACACGACGGGGTTGGTGCCCATGACCCAGAGGGCCTTGATCTTGCCGCGCTCCACGGCCTCGAACAGGGCGACCGCCTTCATTCCCTCGCCGGTGATGATGCGCGGCGCGCTCCAGAAGCGGCGGACCCGGTCGACCTCCTCGGGGGCGAAGTGCATGTGGGCGGCCAGCATGTTGGCCAAGCCCCCGACCTCGCGCCCGCCCATGGCGTTGGGCTGGCCGGTGAGGGAGAACGGCCCCGCGCCGGGCTGGCCGATACGGCCGGTGGCGAGGTGGCAGTTGATGATCGCGTTGCCCTTGTCGGTGCCTTGCGCCGACTGGTTCACCCCCTGCGAGAAGGCGGTGACGACGCGCTTCGTCTTGGCGAACAGGGCGAAGAACTGGCCGATCTCCGCCTCGCCGAGGCCGGTCGCTGCGGCCGTCGCCGCGATGTCGGGGGCGATGGAGCGAGCCCGCTCCAGGGCGCCGTCGAGCCCCGTCGTGTGGTCGAGGACGAAGCGGTAGTCGAGCGCGCCCGTGCTCGCCAGATGGACGAGGAGACCGGAGAACAGGGCGGTGTCGGTTCCGGGCTTCAGGCCGAGGAAGAGGTCGGCCTCCTCCCCGGTCTGTGTCTTGCGCGGGTCGATCACCACGAGCCTGGTGCCGCGCTTGGCGCGGGCATCGACCATGCGGCGGAACAGGATCGGGTGGCACCAGGCGGTGTTGGAGCCCACCAGCACGATCACGTCGGCCTCGTCGAGATCCTCGTAGCAGCCGGGCACCGTGTCGGAGCCGAAGGCGCGCCGGTGCGCCGCCACGGCGCTCGACATGCAGAGGCGCGAGTTGGTGTCCACGTGCGGGGTGCCGAGGAAGCCCTTCGCGAGCTTGTTGGCGACGTAGTAATCCTCGGTGAGGAGCTGGCCGGAGAGGTAGAACGCGATCGCATCCGGGCCGTGCTGCTCGGCGACCTTGCGCAGGCCGCC
Organism: Methylobacterium marchantiae; assembly: GCF_042679825.1. Taxonomy (NCBI): domain Bacteria; kingdom Pseudomonadati; phylum Pseudomonadota; class Alphaproteobacteria; order Hyphomicrobiales; family Methylobacteriaceae; genus Methylobacterium; species Methylobacterium marchantiae. The sequence goes on from NZ_JBHTND010000017.1 coordinate 66,589, forward strand.
GGCCACGGCGCCCAAAGCCGATTCCCAGCTCGCCCGCACGCCGTCGACGGAGGGGTGCAGCAGGCGGCCGTCGAGGGACAGGGTCTCGCCGAGCGCCGAACCCTTCGAGCAGAGGCGGCCGAAATTGGCGGGGTGCTCGGTATCGCCGGCGATCCCCGCACCGCCCTGCCCGTCGGGGGTGGCGAGGACGCCGCAGCCGACGCCGCAATACGGGCAGGTGGTCTTCACCGCGGCGGCCGGTGCCTGGACGTGCGCGTTCATGGCGAGATCCTCGGCGGATGTGGTGTCATCGGGGTGGCAGCAAAAGTCGGGCCGGGCACGTGCAAAAGGCGTTTCGACCCCACCACCTCATCCTGAGGTGCCGAAGCGCAGCGAAGGCCTCGAAGGAGGGCTCCAGTTCGAGCTGCGATCCCTGGACGGCTCCTTCGAGGCCCGCTGACGCGGGCACCTCAGGATGAGGGTGTGGCAGGGACGCGTTGAGGCGGGCGTTACCCGCTCAATACACGTCGGCCTGATACCGTCCGGCCTTCTTCAGCGCGCCGAAATAGGCCACCGCCTCCTCCGGGCTCTTGCCGCCATGGCTCGCGGCGACGTCGATGATGGCGCGCTCCACGTCCTTGGCCATGCGCTTGGCATCGCCGCAGACGTAGAAATGGGCGCCGCCCTCGAGCCAGTTCCAGAGTTCCGCGCCGCTCTCGCGCATGCGGTCCTGGACGTAGGTCTTCTCGGTGCCGTCGCGCGACCAGGCGAGGGACAGGCGGGTGAGCACCTTGTCGTCCTTCAGCCTGGTCAGCTCGTCCTTGTAGAAGAAGTCGCTGGCCTGGCGCTGGTGGCCGTAGAACAGCCAGTTGCGGCCCGGAGCCGCCGTCGCGACGCGCTCGCGCAGGAAGGCGCGGAACGGGGCGATGCCGGTGCCCGGCCCGCACATGATCACATCCTTCGACAGGTCCTCCGGCAGGGCGAATCCATGCGCCTTCTGCAGGTAGACCTTGACCCGCGTGGTCTCGGTGAGGCGCTCGCCGAGATGGGTCGAGGCGACGCCGAGACGAAGGCGCGAGCGGTGGTTGTAGCGCACGGCGTCGACGGTGAGCGAGACCCGGCCCGGATCGGCTTTCGGCGAGGACGAGATCGAGTAGAGACGCGGCTGCAGCTCGTCGAGGGATTCGAGGAACACCTCGGCATCGGGGCGCGCGCCGGGGAACTTGTGCAGGGCGCCGAGCACGTCGAGATAGGCGGCGTCGCCATCCGGGTCCTCGCCGGCCGACAGCGCCTGCGCCTTCTTGCGCGCCTCGCCGGAGGTGAGGAGCGAGAGGAGCTGGTAGAGCCCGTCCGGCGCGCCGCCGAGGGCGTAGTCCTTGAGGAGGCGGTTGCGAAGGGTCTGGCCGCCGATGATGCGCTCCGGCCGGGCACCGAGTTCGGCGATCACCGCATCCACCAGGGCCGGCGGGTTCGAGGGGAACAGGCCGAGGGAATCGCCGACCACGTACTCGATCGGCGTGTCGGTGAGGTCGATCTCGATGTGCCAGGTCTCCTTCTCGCCGCCCGGCTCGTTGAGGCGGCGGCGGGACAGGAACACGGCCTCCACCGGGTTCTCCCGGCAATAGCCGAGCGGTCCGAGCGGCGCCGCTTCCCTGACCTCGCCCTCCCCCGCATCGGCCTTTTTCGCGGCGCCACCGCCACTTGCGCCGAACTCCTCATCCAGCTTCTTGAGCATGCGGAGGGTATCCTTGCCCCCCGGCTGGCACAGGTTCAGGCGCTCTTCCTTCTTGAGGAACAGCGCGTTGGCATAATCCGCGCAATTGTAGCCGCACTGGCCGCAATCCTGCTGGGCCATGGCGGCCATGAGCTTCTGCGGCTCGGGCCGGTCCTTGGCCATCTCCATGCGGTCGGGGAGTGGCATCGACGGGTCGTGCCAGGGTGCGTCGTCGTTGTCGGCGAGCTTAGGCCCGGTGCCGACATCACCGGGCGCGAGGGCCGTCGCACCTTCCACGGCGGGGCCGAGCAGGGCGGCGAAGTATCCGGACAGCCACGAGCGCTGGTCCGGATTGAACGGGGCGTTCTCGGGGATGAGAACGAGCGGGGGGCTGACGTGCTCGCTCATGCTGCGGCCTTCAGGACGGGTTGATCTTCGGCGAGGCTGCGGAGGGTCTCGGGGCCGGTGCGGGCGGTGAAGGCCTGGAAGCTCTCGGCCTGGCTCTCGCGGCGGGCGAGGTAGCTGCGCAGCAGCGCCTCGATGCGGGAGGGGCAATCCTCGGCCTTCACGGCCTTCCAGATCTCGGTGCCGATCTTCGGGCTGTCGCCGAAGCCGCCGCCGACGACGATGTCGTAACCCTCGACGGTGTCGCCCTCCTCCGAGACGACGACCTTGGCACCGATGAGGCCGATATCGCCGATATAGTGCTGGGCGCAGCTATGGTGGCAGCCGGTGACGTGGACGTTCACCGGAACGTCGAGCTCGGTGAGGTTGGCCTCGATGTAGTCGGCGATGATGAGGGCATGACCCTTGGTGTCGGAGGCGGCGAACTTGCAGCCCTTGTTGCCGGTGCAGGCCACGAGGCCGGCGCGGATGCTGGAGGCCTGGGTGGTCAGACCGAGGGCGGCGACGCGCTCCTCCACCTCCATCACCTTGGCGTCCGGCACGCCGGAGAACAGGAAGTTCTGCCAGACCGTCATGCGGATGGCGCCGTCGCCGCATTCGGACGAGATCCTGGCCAGTTCCCGCATCTGGTCCGAGGTCATCTTGCCGACGGGCAGGATCACGCCGATCCAGTTCAGGCCGGGCTGGACCTGGCTGTGAACGCCCACATGGGAGAAGCGGTCCATGGGCCCGCGCGGGGCGAGATGGGCGGGATCGACCCGGTCGAGCTTGTAGCCGAGCTCGTCCTCTACGGCGGCGAGGTACTTGTCGAAGCCCCAGGCATCGAGGACGTACTTCATCCGGCTCTTGTTGCGGTTGGTGCGGTCGCCGTTCTTGATGAAGACCCGCAGGATCGCGTCGGCGACCTTGTTGCAGGCCTCCGGCTTCAGGACCACGCCGGTATCGCGGGCGAGATCGCGGTGGCCGGAAATGCCGCCGAGCACGAGGCGCATCCAGATGCCGGGCGCGACGGCGGCCCCGTCGAGAACCTTCACCGCCTGGAACCCGATATCGTTGGTCTCCTCCAGCACCGGCATGACGCCGCCGCCGTCGAAGGCGACGTTGAACTTGCGCGGCAGGCCGTAGAGCGAGCGGTCGTTGATGATCCAATTGTGCCAGGATTTCGCCAGCGGCCGTGTGTCGAGCAGTTCCTGGGCGTCGATTCCGGCCACCGGCGAGCCGGTGACGTTGCGGATGTTGTCGGCGCCCGAGCCCCGCGCGGTGAGCCCGAGGTCGATCAGCCCGTCGAGGAAGGGCTGGCCATGCTCCGCCGTGATCTCGCGGACCTGCAGGTTGGCGCGGGTGGTGACGTGGCTGTAGCCGCCGCCATGGGCATCCGCCAGATCGGCGATCCCGGCGAATTGCCAATGCTGCAGGATGCCGTTGGGGATGCGCAGGCGGCACATGAAATCGCCGCTGGCCGGGGCGAGCCAGAACAGGCCGTGATAGCGCCAGCGGAAATTGTCCTCGGGCTTCGGCGCCTTGCCGGTGGCGGCCTCGGCGATCAGGCGGTTGTGGCCCTCGAACGGGTTCTCCGCCCGCTTCCACTTCTCCTGGTCGCAGAGCTTGCCGCCGGCCTTCACCGTGGCGTCCTGCGCCTTGATGTGGATCGCGTCCGGCCCGGTGGGTTCGGAGGGGGCGGCGGCGCCCTGCCCCAGCGCGAGGCCGCCGGTCAGCCGGGCGGCGGCGATGCCCGAGGCGAAGCCTTCGAGATAGCGCTTCTGCTCGGCGTTGAAGTCGTCAGCCATGGAAGCCTCCATCATGCTGCCAGGGATTGGGAATCGGGTGCGCTGCCGCGCCCGAACATGAGGTCGTCGCGATGCCCAGCGATGGGCTCGCCGGTGCGGATCAGCGTCTTGCACCAGCCCTGCTCGGAGATGTCGCCGACGAAGACCGCGCCGAGGAGCTTGCCGTCGCCGATGATCAGCTTGCGGTAGAGACCGAGGCCGGGATCCGACATCACCACCGTCTCGGCATCCTCCGGCGCCTCGATGGCACCGGCGGAGAAGACGGGGAGACCCGACACCTTGAGGCTGGTGGCCAGCGAGGTGCCGAGATAGGCGGCCTCCTCGCCGATGAGATGGCGGCTCAGCACCTCGGCCTGATCGTAGGCGGGTTCCACGAGGCCGTAGACCATGCCGCGATGCTCGGCGCATTCGCCGAGCGCGAAGATGCGGGGATCGGAACTCGTCATCCGGTCGTCGACCTTGATGCCGCGTCCGACATCGAGCCCGGCGCCCTGGGCGAGGACGGCATTGGGCCGTACCCCCACCGACATCACCACGAGGTCGGCCGGCAGCACGGTGCCGTCCGACAGGACGAGGCGCTCGACCCGGCCGTCGCCCTCCACATGGGCGGTATCGGCCTTGAGCAGTACCTTGACGCCGCGCGATTCCATGGCCCGCTTCACCAGGCCGGCGGCGTGGTGGTCGAGCTGGCGCTCCATCAGCCGGTCCATGACGTGGAGCAGGGTGGTGTCGACCCCGAGCCGGGCGAGGCCGACGGCGGCTTCCAGCCCGAGCAGGCCGCCGCCGATGACGATGGCCCTCGCCCCCGTGATCGCCGCCTTGCGGATGGCGGCGACGTCGGCGAGATCGCGGAAGGTGATGATGCCGGGCAGATCCATGCCGGGCTTCGGCAGCCGGATCGGCAGCGAGCCCACCGCCAGGACGAGCCTGTCGAAGGGCAGGACATGGGTCTCGCCGACGATGACGAGGGCGTTCTCGCGGTCGATCTGCGTCACCGGGGCGCCGGTGATGAGACGGATGCCGTGTTCCTCGTACCAGTCGAGGCCCCGGAACGCGCAGGCCGCCTCGTCCACCTCGCCGCCGAGCAACGACGAGAGCAGGACGCGGTTATAGGCCGCCTGCGGCTCGGCGCCCACGACGGTGACGTCGTAGAGGCCGGGCGCGCGTTCGGTCAGCCGCTCCAGGAAACGCAACGACGCCATGCCGTTGCCGATGACCACCAGACGTTCCTTCATGACGGACGTCCGATCCTCACGCCGCCATGGCGGGTTTGGCGTGGCGGGCATAGAGGAATTCCAGCACCGCGGCGCGGGCATGGGTGTAGGTCGCGTCTTCCACCAGTTCGAGGCGGCGGCGGGGACGCTCGAGCTCGACCTTCAGGATCTCGCCGACCGTGGCCGAGGGGCCGTTGGTCATCATCACGATGCGGTCGGACAGCAGCACCGCCTCGTCGACGTCGTGGGTGATCATGATGACGGCGTTCTTCAGCCGCGCGTGGATCTCCATCAGCGAATCCTGGAGATGGGCGCGGGTGAGCGCGTCGAGGGCGCCGAACGGCTCGTCGAGGAGCAGCACCTTGGGCTCCATCGCCAGCGCGCGGGCGATGCCGACACGCTGCTTCATGCCGCCCGAGATCTCGTTCGGACGCCGGTCGGCGGCGTGTGTCATGTTCACGAGGGCGAGGTTGTGGTCGATCCACTCGGAGCGTTCGGCCCGGGTCTTCTTGCCCTTGAGCACCTTCTCCACGGCGAGCGCCACGTTCTCGCGCACGGTGAGCCAGGGCAGCAGGGAATGGTTCTGGAACACCACCGCGCGGTCGGGGCCGGGGCTGTTGACCTCCTTCTCCTCGAGGAGGACGCCGCCGGTGGAGGCCTTCAGCAGGCCGGCGACGATGTTGAGCACCGTCGACTTGCCGCAGCCGGAATGGCCGATCAGCGAGACGAACTCGCCCTTGTCGATCTTCACGCTGACATCGCGCAGCACTTCGTTGGTGCGCCCGCCGCGGGTGAAGCTGATGCCGACATTCTCGATGCTGAGATAGCTCATGGGTCTCGTGTCCCTTGGGTCTCGGGTCTCTGTGCGAGAGGCGGTCGAGGTCCCGGCGCGGGGGAGCGCCCCCCACGCCGGGAGGGTCGGATCAGGCGGTGGCGCCGCGGGTGACGAGGGTGCCGATGAAGGCCACGAACCGGTCGAGGAAGAACCCGATCACCCCGACATAGACGAGGGCGACGATGATCTCGGAGATGTGCGACGAGTTCCAGGCGTCCCAGATGAAGAAGCCGATGCCGACGCCGCCGATGAGCATCTCCGCCGCCACGATGGCGAGCCAGGACAGGCCGACGCCGATGCGCAGCCCCGTGAAGATGTAGGGGGCCGCCGAGGGCAGCATGATCTTCACGAAGAACTCGATCGGGTTCAGCCGCAGCACCGCCGCCACGTTGCGGTAATCCTGCGGGATGTTGCGGATGCCCACCGCCGTGTTGATGATGATCGGCCAGATCGAGGTGATGAAGATCACGAAGATCGCCGAGGGCTGCCCGTCCCGGAACGCCGCGAGGGAGAGCGGCAGCCAGGCCAGCGGCGGGATCGTGCGCAGGACCTGGAAGATCGGGTCGAGGCCGCGCATGGCCCAGTCCGACTGGCCGATCAGGGTGCCGACCAGGATGCCGACGACCGTGGCCAGGGCGAAGCCGAAGGCGACGCGCTGGATGCTGGCCGAGATGTGCCAGAACAGCCCCTTGTCGGTGCCGCCGTTGTCGTAGAACGGATGGGCGATGATGTCCCACGCCTCGGTGACGACGCGCGAGGGCGGCGGCAGGCCGGCAGTGGGCCGCGAGCACAGCAATTCCCAGATCACCAGGAAGGCGATCAGGACCACGACCGGCGGGATCAGGTTGGTGGCGATCCGGCGGAAGGTCGCCAGGGTCACGAGGGGCTTGCGCGGGGCCTTCGCTACGGCCGGCTTGGCACTCGCCTTGACGCCGGCCGGGGCCGGGGCCGCGATGGTGGAGGTGTTGGCCATCACGCGATCCTCTTGATGCCGAGGCTGGACAGGTAGGCGGCTGGATCGGCGGGATCGAAGACCTTGCCGTCGAAGAAGGTCTCCTTTCCGCGCGACGTGGAGGTCGGGATCGCGGTGACGCCGAGCGCCTTGGCCGCATCGCGCCACAGGTCCTCGCGGTTCACCTTGGCGATGAGCGCCTTGGTGTCGGTCTGGGCGTCGAACTTGCCCCAGCGGATGTCCTCGGTGAGGAACCAGAGGTCGTGGCTCTGGTAGGGGTAGGACGCGTTGTCGTTCCAGAACTTCATCACGAACGGGCTGTTCTCGACCACGCGGCCGTCGCCGTAATCGATCGAGCCCTTGATGCGGCCGGCGACGTCGCCGACGGGGACGTTCATCCACTGGCGCTTGGCGGCGATGGCGGCGACCTCGTCCTTGTTCTCGGGCTTGTCGCACCATGCTTGCGCTTCCAGCACCGCCATCAGCAGGGCCTTGGTGGCGTTCGGGTATTTCTCGGTGAAGGAGGCGCGCATGGCGAAGGCCTTCTCCGGGTGGTCCTTCCACAGTTCGCCGGTGGTGAGCGCGGTGTAGCCGAGGCCCTGCTGCACGAGCTGCGCGTTCCACGGCTCGCCGACGCAGAAGCAATCCATCGTGCCGACCTTCATGTTCGCCACCATCTGGGGCGGCGGCACGACGATGGTCTCGATGTCCTTGTCGGGGTCGATGCCGCCGGCGGCGAGCCAGTAGCGGATCCAGAGGTCGTGAGTGCCGCCCGGGAAGGTCATGGCCGCCTTCACCGACTTGCCGGCGGCCTTCTTCTTCTCGATCGCCGTCTTGAACACCTTGGAATCGAGGGCGACCTTGGCGTCGAGATATTCCTTGGCCACCGAGACGCACTGGCCGTTGGTGTTGAGGCGCGCCAGGATGTGCATCGGCACGGGCACGTTGTTCTGGGTCACGCGGCCCGCTGAGATCAGGTAGGGCATCGGCGTCAGGATATGCGCGCCGTCGATGCCGTTGCCCTCGGAGCCGAGCACGAGGTTGTCGCGGGTGGTGCCCCAGGAGGCCTGCTTCAGCACCTCGACGTCGGGCATGCCGTGCTTGGCGAAGAACCCCTTCTCCTTGGCGACGAAGAGCGGGCTCGCATCGGTGAGGGCGATGAAGCCGAGCTTGGCGCCCTTCACCTCCGGACCGGCACCCTGTGCGAAGGCGCCGCCGGGCAGTGCGGTGCGCGCCAGAGCGGCCAGCGACAGGGTCGCGGCCGCGCCCTTCAGAAGATTGCGCCGGTTGTTCTGAAACCCATCGATCATGGAGGACTCGATCCTTCGAAGCGTGAAACAGCCGACCGGAAACACGAAAAAACCGCCGCCCAAGTGCAGCCGGAGGCAGCCGCGAATGCGCGCCAACGGGTACTCGGGTCAGCGGCTCTGCCGACATTCGTGCTCATCGCCGTTGACGAGCGGAAAGGTCTCAGCAGGTTCCGTGCCAAACGACGTCCAGCCTGTAACCGCTCCAGGAATCGGACCTGGTCGGTGCGTTACGGGCGGTCGCGTCCGCACCCCGCGACAAAGCGTGCAATGCACAATCGAAAGGCTCGCCCTGCCGACAAAAGCGGCGTCCGGCCTCGATCAGCCGTTCAGGGCAGCATCGAACAGGTCCGGGCGGTAGACCGCGCGGGCGGCGGCGCGGATATCGTCCAAGACGGTCAGCTGCCCGGCCCGGCCCGCCTGGTCGATGCACCAATCCGCCTGATCCGAGTCCGGCCGGTGCGCCGGTTCTCCGAACCTGACGAAATGCGGGTCCCGCCGGTGGCTGCCGTCGGGATCGACGATCACGTCCCCCCGGAGCGCCCGTTCGAGGATCGGCGCGGGCACGCCGAGATAGGCTTCGCGCGCCAGAAGGGCGGCGAGTTCCTCGGTATTGCCGGGATCGGCGCACCAGCGCCCGGCCCGGTCGAGGGCGCGCACCAGGGGGCCGCACTGCTCCGCCTCGGATTCGGGCAGGGCGAGAACCTTTTCCGGGCAATCCGGCACGAGTTCGCTGCAGAGGACGGCGATGCGGCCGTAACCCTCGGCCACGGCGACGCTGTTCCAGGGGCTGCCGACGCAGAACCCGTCGATCAACTCGCGCCGCAGGGCCTCGGCGATCTGCGGCGGCGGGATCACCACGAGGCGTATCGCGGCATCGAAATCGAGGCCGCCGCGCTCGGCGAAGATCCTGAGCTGATAGGTGTGGCTGGAGAACGGATGCACCGTACCCAGCGTCAGGGGCCGTCCCTCCCGCTCCCGCCGCATGGCGATGCGCGCGAAGGCGGCGGCCACGGTGTCCACCTCGTCGTCCGCGGCCTCCATAGCCTCCCACAGGGGGCGGGACACGGTGATCGCGTTGCCGTTGAGGTTCAGCGCCATCGGCACGCAAAGCCGGGTCTGCGGTCCGCTGAGCCCGAGCGCGCTGGCGATGGCCAGGGGCGCCAGGATATGGGCGCCGTCGAGATGGCCAAGGGCCAGCTTGTCGCGCAGGGTCGCCCAGGACGGCTCGCGCACGAGGTCGAGGGTCAGGCCCTCCGCCCTGGCGAAGCCGAGTTCCGCCGCCGCGACGAGGCCGGCGGCGTCCACGAGCGGGACGTATCCGAGCGCGAGCCTCATCCGAACAGGTCCGCCGTGGTCACGATCGCCCGGGCGATGTCGGCGATCTTGCGCTTCTCGTTCATGGCCTTGCGCCGCATCAGCTTGTAGGCGTCCTCCTCGCTCATGGAGCGGGCGGCCATGAGGATGCCCTTGGCGCGCTCGACGATCTTGCGGTCGGCCAGTTCGCCGCGCGCCTCGACGAGCTCCCTCTGGAGCCGGGCGAAGGCCTGGAAGCGCAGGATCGCGATGTCGAGGATGGACCGGATGCGCTGGGGATGGAGCCCGTCCACCACGTAGGCCGAGATCCCGGCATCCACCGCCGCCTGCATCATCGGCACGTCGGAGCGATCGACGAACATCGCCACCGGCCGCTCCACATGGCGGGACAGGCCCGACATCTGTTCGAGGATGTCCCGGCTCGGGCTCTCCAGATGGATCACCACCACGTCGGGGTTGAGGGCGGCGACCTGCGCGGGCAGGTCCGCGGTGTCGGGGATGATCACCACATGCGCGATCCCGGCGGCGCGCAGCCCCTCTTCGAGGATCGCGGCGCGGGCCCGGCTCGGATCGATGACGGCGACGGTGAAGGAGGGTTCTGTCATCGGGGCCCGATGGGCGGCGGTTCGGACGGCACGGGTGCCACGCGCCGGTAAGGGCAAGAGGCGTACCCAACCCGGACCTGAGCGGCTTCGCATCGGCACGCCGACGCTTCACCCCGCTCGGGCCTTCGACGTGTCGCAGGTTCCGGGACGCAGGACCGGTGGCCGCTTTTGCGAAACCTGCTTAGCCAAAACCGCAGGCGCGGAAAAGGCGCGGCGCCCGTCGATACGATCGAGAAAGGAAATGGCCCAGCTTCCGCCGCAAACCGGGTCGCTTATGGACGCTTCGGGGCGAGAGGCGAGGTGTTCGGATGGTGGAGTGCCGCATATCGCAGCCCGTCGAGGACGCTTTCGTGTCCGAGGCCGGGTCCGGCATGGCGCTTCCGCTGCTGCCGACGCTCGCCGTCGCCGTGATCGTGTCCGCCGCCTCGTTCCTGTGCCAGGCGCCGTCCGCGCCGGCGCCCGCGACTTTCGTCGAGACCCGGATGGTCGAGATGGAGAGCCGGCCGGTCCAGGCCGAGGCGACGGAGACGGTCGCCGCCTTCGTCCCCGCCGCCCTCGCCTTCCGCGATCAGTTTCCGCTGCGCGACCACTTCGTCGTGAGCGCCGAGGCCGCGCCGCGCAAGGCCACGACCCGCGTCGCCGCCAAGCCGAACCTGCGTCGTCGGGATGCCGCGCGCTCCGACATGGCGAAGGCCGATTCGGTCAAGACCGACGCGACGCGACCGCCATCGGTGGTCGCCGCCAAGGCGCTGCCCTCCTCGCCCGAGCCGCTGAGGGCGCAGGCCGAGGCGGAGGAGAACCTTCTTCCCGATCTCGCCCTCCCCTTCGCGCCGGCGATCTCCGCCATCAGCCGCGCCGGCAGTTTCGTCAGCGTCCAGAGTGCGGTGGCGGGCGCGAAAGTCGTCTCCTTCGGCGGCGCGCGAGTGGTCGCCCTCGGCAATGTCGTCACCGGTCTCGTCGACCGCCTGCCGCTCCAGCCCTGACCCCTTCGGGTCCGATCCCCGACCGGCCCCGGCCATCGTGGATTAGGCCCTGTTCGCGGTGTCTTTCCGAGCCTTGCCGCTGGATTCTCCCGTCCTCGGGGACTAGGTGAGCCTTCGTCGACGAGACGGGCGCGACGAAGGCAATGCCGCGGGGTCCCGCGGCGAGGATGCGAATGGCGGGACGGATCGAGGATTACGCGCTGGTCGGCGATGGCCGCACCGCTGCGCTCATCGGGCGGAACGGCAGTATCGACTGGCTGTGCTGGCCCCGCTTCGATTCCGCCGCCTGTTTCGCCTCCCTGCTCGGCACCGAGGATCACGGGTTCTGGAAACTGTCCCCGGCGGAGGCCGACGCCACGGTCTCGCGCCGCTACCGCGAAGGCAGCCTCGTTCTCGAGACGTGCTACGTGACGTCGGGCGGCGAGGCGAAGGTCATCGACTACATGCCGGCCAATGACGGTTCGCACATGGTGCGCATCGTCGAAGGCCTCTCCGGCTCGGTCGACATGCGCATGGTGCTGGCGGTGCGCTTCGATTACGGGCTCGCGGTGCCCTGGGTCTCGCACAACGAACTCGGCGACCTGCGCGCGATTTCCGGGCCTCACAAGGTGGTGCTGCGCACCCGCGCGCCCCTCGAGGGAATCGGCCAGAGCACGGTCTCGGAATTCACCGTGGCCGAGGGCGAGAGCATGGCCTTCAGCCTCAGCTACGGCCCTTCCCACGAGGACGACCCACCGCCGATCCAGCCACGCAAGGTGCTGTTCGAGACCGACCGCTATTGGCGCGACTGGTCGAGCCGCTGCGCCTCCGGCACGCCCTGGGACGCGATCCTCAAGCGCTCGCTGCTGACGCTCAAGGCCCTGATCTACCAGCCCACCGGCGGGATCGTGGCCGCGCCCACCACATCGCTGCCGGAAGAGCTCGGCGGGGTGCGCAACTGGGACTACCGCTTCTGCTGGCTGCGCGATTCCACCTTCACCCTCATCGCGCTGATGGATGGCGGCTTCCTCGACGAGGCGCGGGCGTGGCGCGACTGGCTGGTCCGCGCGGTGGCCGGCAACCCGGAACAGGCCCACATCCTCTACGGCATCGCCGGGGAGCGGTTGCTGCCCGAGATCGAGCTCGACTGGCTGCCCGGCTACGAGGGTTCTAAGCCGGTGCGCATCGGCAACGCCGCGGTCGACCAGTTCCAGCTCGACGTCTACGGCGAGATCTTCGACGCGCTCTACCAGGCCCGCCAGCGCGGGCTGCTCGGCGATGCCGATGGCTGGCGCGTCGGCCTCGCGTTGCTGGAGCATCTGGAGAAGGTCTGGAGCGAGCCCGACGAGGGCATTTGGGAAGTGCGCGGCGGGCGCCGCCACTTCGTCCATTCGAAGGTCATGGCCTGGGTCGCCTTCGACCGCGCCATCCGCTCCTTCGAGATGGGCGACGGGCCGCCGGCGCCGGTCGATCGCTGGCGTGCGATCCGCGACCACATCCACGAGGAGGTCTGCGAGAAGGGCTTCAACACGGAGCTGAACAGCTTCGTCCAGTATTACGGCGCCAAGACCCTCGACGCGAGCCTGCTCCTCATCGCCCATATGGGCTTCCTGCCCCAGGACGATCCCCGCGTCGTCGGCACGGTGGAGGCCATCGGCAAGCACCTGACGCGCGACGGATTCGTGCTGCGCTACGACACCGAGGATGACAATACCGATGGTCTGCCCGGCGGCGAAGGGGCTTTCCTGCCGTGCAGCTTCTGGTACGCCGACAATCTGATCGGCCTCGGCCGGTGCGACGAGGCTCGCGAGCTGATCGAGCGCCTGATCGGGATCTGCAACGATCTCGGACTCGTGGCCGAGGAATACGACGTGGAAGCCAAGCGACTGGTCGGCAATTTCCCTCAGGCGTTCAGCCACGTCACGCTGGTGAACACGATCCTGAATTACAGCCGCGCCAACGGACCGGCGCGGGAGCGCAGCGAGAAATCCGCGCTCGCCCGGGCCACCTCCCCCAGCCGGGCGAGTTCTTATGGCCAGGGCGGCGCAGACCTACAGGACGCGGCGGCGCAGCACAGCTGAGCGCCGCCGCTTCTCAGACAATAGAAAGACGAGACCATGAGCGGAGCCGAGACCAAGCCGAAGGGCGAGCTGAGCGAGATCGACAAGCTCTCGATCGACACCCTGCGCACCCTGGCGATCGATGCGGTGCAGAAGGCGAATTCCGGCCATGCCGGCGCGCCGATGGCCCTGGCGCCCGTGGCCTACACCCTGTGGAACCGCTACCTGCGCTACGATCCGGCCCATCCGCACTGGCCCAACCGCGACCGCTTCGTGCTCTCGGCCGGCCATGCCTCGATGCTGCTCTACGGGTTGCTGCATCTGGCCGGCGTCGCCCAGACCGACGGCGGCAACGAGCCGGCGATCACGATCGAGGACATCAAGAACTTCCGCCAGCTCGACAGCAAGACGCCGGGCCACCCGGAATATCATTTCACCACCGGCGTCGAGACCACCACCGGCCCGCTCGGCCAGGGCGTCGCGAACTCCGTCGGCATGGCCATGGGCGGCCGCTTCCTCGGTGAGACCCTGAACCGGCCCGACCTGCCGCTGTTCGATTTCAACGTCTACGCGATCTGCTCGGACGGCGACCTCATGGAGGGCGTCGCCTCCGAGGCCGCGTCCATCGCCGGGCACCTGCGCCTGTCGAACCTGTGCTGGATCTACGACAACAACACCATCACCATCGAAGGCCATACCGAGCTCGCCTTCTCGGAAGAGGTGGCGACGCGCTTCCTCGGCTATGGCTGGCAGGTGCTGCGGGTCGCCGACGCCAATGACGTCCACGCGATTTCGGGCGCCCTGGAGACCTTCCTCCAGTCCAGCGACCGCCCGACGCTCATCGTCGTCAACTCGATCATCGGCTTCGGCGCGCCCAAGAAGCAGAACACCTCGAAGGCCCATTCCGACGCCCTCGGCGAAGAGGAAGTGAAGGGCGCCAAGCGCGCCTATGGCTGGCCCGAGGATTCCCAGTTCCTGGTGCCCGAAGGGGTCAAGGAGAACTTCCAGGCCGGGATCGGCGAGCGCGGCGCCGCCCTCTTCGCCGATTGGGAACGGTTCATGGCCGAGGCCAAGGAAGCCGATCCGGCATTGGCCGAGGAGATCGACGCCCTTCATGCTGGCCGGCTGCCCGAGGGCTGGGACAAGGACATCCCGGTCTTCCCCGCCGACGCCAAGGGCATGGCCACCCGCGAATCCTCGGGCAAGGTCCTCAACGCCATTGCCAAGAACGTTCCGCACATGCTCGGCGGGTCGGCCGACCTGGCGCCGTCGAACAAGACCAAGCTCGAATTCGAGGGCGCCGGCACGCTCTCGCCCTTCGAGCCGGGCGGCCGCAACATCCATTTCGGCGTGCGCGAACACGCCATGGGCTCCATCGTCAACGGCCTCGGCCTCGTCGGCCTCAGGGCCTACGGCGCCACCTTCCTGGTCTTCGCCGACTACATGCGCCCGCCCATCCGCCTCGCCGCGCTGATGGAGCTGCCGGTCTTCCACGTCTTCACCCACGATTCCATCGGGGTCGGCGAGGACGGGCCGACCCACCAGCCGGTGGAACAGCTCCTCACCCTGCGGGCCATACCCGGCCTCGTGACCCTGCGCCCCGCCGATGCCAACGAGGTCGCGGAATCCTACCGCGTCATCATGGGCCTGAAGGACCAGCCGGCGGTGCTGGCCCTCTCCCGCCAGCCGCTGCCGACCTTCGACCGCACCAGGTTCGGAAGCGCGGCGGGCACCGCCAAGGGTGCCTACGTGCTCGCCGACAGCGATGGCACGCCCGACGTGATCCTCATCGGCACCGGCAGCGAGGTGCAGCTCTGCGTCGCCGCCCACGAGACCCTCACGGCGGAGGGCGTGAAGGCCCGCGTGGTCTCGATGCCGTCCTGGGACCTGTTCGAGCGGCAGGACGAGGCCTACCGCAACAGCGTCCTGATCCCGGACGTTCTGGCCCGCGTCGCCGTGGAGCAGGGCTCGGTGATCGGCTGGGATCGCTATGCCGGCTCGTCCGGCACGATCATCGGCATGCACACCTTCGGCTCCTCGGCGCCGATCAAGGACCTGCAGACCAAGTTCGGGTTCACCCCCGACAAGGTGGCGCAGGCCGCCCGCGACCAGATCGCACGGCACAAGAAGTAGGGTCCGCGGGTTCCCCGAAGGGACGAGGTGGTCGGTTCGACCGATCCGCCACCTCGTCCCGAGGCGCCGGAGCGCAGAGGAGGCCTCGAAGGAGGCGCACCGTTCGCGCACCGGTTTCTGGAGGCTTCCTTCGAGGCCCGCTGACGCGGGCACCTCAGGATGAGGTCTGGGCTTGGTGAGATGACGCCGCCCGTTCCCGAGCGGCACGACGACCACGACGAGGAGTTTTCGCATGAACCCGCTCAAGGCTCTCTTCCCGGAACAGGGCCAGGCCGTGTGGCTCGACTTCGTCGCCCGCGGCTTCATCGCGGACGGGCGCCTCAAGGCGCTGGTGGATGAGGACGGCCTGCGCGGCGTGACCTCGAACCCGTCGATCTTCGAGAAGGCGATCGGCGATTCGAGCGAGTACGACGCCGCCCTCAAGGAGGTGATGGATCAGGGCGATGCCCGGGTCATCGATCTCTACGAAGGCTGCGCC
Organism: Methylobacterium marchantiae; assembly: GCF_042679825.1. Classification (NCBI taxonomy): domain Bacteria; kingdom Pseudomonadati; phylum Pseudomonadota; class Alphaproteobacteria; order Hyphomicrobiales; family Methylobacteriaceae; genus Methylobacterium; species Methylobacterium marchantiae. The sequence goes on from NZ_JBHTND010000017.1 coordinate 82,337, forward strand.
ATCGCCGACATCCAGGCCGCGGCCGACGTCCTGCGTCCGGTCTACGAGGCGAGCGACGGCGCCGACGGCTATGTCAGCCTCGAAGTCTCGCCCTACCTCGCCCTCTCCACCGAGGACACCCTCGACGAGGCCCGCCGCCTGCACGGGACGGTGGAGCGCGACAACCTCATGGTGAAGGTGCCCGCCACCCCGGCCGGCATCCCGGCGATCCGGGCGCTCACCGCGGACGGCATCAGCATCAACGTCACCCTGCTGTTCGGGCAGGATGCCTACGAGGAGGTGGCGCGCGCCTTCATCGCCGGGCTGGAGGAGTTCGGCGCCAAGGGCGGCGACGTCTCCAAGGTCGCCAGCGTCGCGAGCTTCTTCATCAGCCGCATCGACGTGGCGGTGGACAAGGCGCTGGACGCCAGGATCGCCGAGGCCAACGATCCCGACGAGAAGGCGGAGCTGGAAGCCCTCAAGGGCAAGGTCGCCATCGCCAATGCCAAGCTCGCCTATCAGCGCTACAAGCGCATCTTCGCCGAGCCGACATGGCAGGCCCTCGCGGCGAAGGGCGCCAAGGCGCAGCGCCTGCTCTGGGCCTCCACGGGGACCAAGAACAAGGCCTATTCCGACGTGCTCTATGTCGAGGAACTGATCGGCCGCGACACCGTCAACACGATGCCGCCGGCCACCATGGATGCGTTCCGCGACCACGGCACGGTCAAGCCCGCCATCGAGGAGAATCTCGGCGACGCCGAGGCCGTGATGACCCGCCTCGCCAAGGCCGGCATCGACATCGCCGCGGTCGCCGAGCAACTGGTGGACGAGGGCGTCCAGCTCTTCATCGATGCCGCCGACAAGCTCCTCGGCGCGGTGGCGGGCAAGCGCGCCGACTTCCTCGGTGCCAAGCTCGATGGCCAGACCCTGATCCTCGGCGATGCCATCGGTGCGGAAGCCAGGAAGGCCGTGGAATCCTGGCGTGCCTCGGGTTCGATCCGCCGGCTCTGGGCGCATGACAAGACCGTCTGGTCGAATGCCGACGAGGATCAATGGCTCGGCTGGCTCCGCATCGTCGAGGACGAACTCGCCCACGTCTCCGAGTACCAGGCCTTCGCCGAGGATGTCCGCCAGACCGGGTTCTCCGACGTGGTCGTGCTCGGCATGGGCGGGTCGAGCCTCGGCCCGGAAGTGCTGGCCGAGACCTACGGCACCCGCGAGGGCTTCCCGAAGCTGCGCATCCTCGATTCCACCGATCCCGATCAGGTCCGCGCCACCGAGAATGCGGTGAACCTCGAGACGACCCTGTTCATCGTCGCCTCCAAATCCGGCTCGACCCTGGAGCCGAACGTGTTCCGCGACTACTTCCTCGGCCGGATGAAGGCCGTGGTCGGCGAGCGGGCCGGCGCGCATTTCGTCGCCGTCACCGATCCCGGTTCGGCCATGGAGGCCGCGGCCAAGGCCGACGATTTCCGCAAGATCTTCTACGGCGTGAAGCAGATCGGCGGGCGTTACTCGGTGCTCTCCGCCTTCGGTCTGGTTCCGGCGGCGGCCTCCGGCATCGACGTGAAGCAATTCCTCGATACGGCGCGGACCATGGTCCGCTCCTGCGGCCCGGCCGTGCCGCCGGCCCAGAATCCCGGCGTGCTGCTCGGCACGGCCATGGCGGCCGCCGCCCTCCATGACGGGCGCGACAAGGTGACGTTCATCGCCTCGCCCGGCATCGACACGTTCGGTGCCTGGGCCGAGCAACTCATCGCCGAATCCACCGGCAAGGACGGCAAGGGTCTCATCCCCATCGACGGGGAGCCGGTGGACGTGCCGGCGGTCTACGGTCGGGACCGGTTCTTCGTCTACCTGCGCCTCGACAGCCGGGCCGATGCCCGCCAGGACGAGGCGGTGCGCAACCTCGAACGCGAGGGGCATCCGGTCGCCCACATCACCCTCGCCAACGAAGAACAGCTGCCGCAGGAATTCTTCCGCTTCGAGATGGCCACCGCGGTGGCCGGCGCGCTGCTCGGGATCAATCCGTTCGACCAGCCCGACGTGGAAGCGAGCAAGATCGAGACGAAGAAGCTGTTCGACGCCGCCGAGAAGAGCGGCGCGCTGCCCTCCGAGACGCCGCTCGTCGAAGACGAGACCATCGCCCTCTACGCCGACGCGGCCAATGCCGAGGCGTTGCCGCGGACCGCCGAGGGGTTCGAGGCGGCGCTCAAGGCCCATCTCGGGCGGATCAAGGACGGCGACTACGCGGCGTTGCTGGCCTACGTCGCCCGCAACGAGGCGCATCACGCCATCCTGCAGGAGGCGCGCATCGCTCTTCGCGACAAGCGCAAGGTCGCGACCTGCCTCGAATTCGGACCGCGCTTCCTCCATTCCACGGGGCAGGCCTACAAGGGCGGGCCGGATACGGGCGTGTTCCTGCAGATCACCGCCGATCCGTCGGAGGATCTCGCGATCCCCGGTCGTGCTCTCGGTTTCGGCACGGTGGTGGCGGCCCAGGCGCGCGGCGACTTCGCGGTCCTGGCCGAGCGCGGCCGCCGGGCCCTGCGCGTCCACATCAAGGGCGGCGACGTGGAAGCGGGGCTGAAGCGCATCGCCGCTGCGATCAAGGCGGCTTTAGGGTGAGAAGGGCGGGATGATCCGGCATAGCCGGATCATCCCATTCCGCCACCTCATCCTGAGGTGCCCGCCCTCGGCGGGCCTCGAAGGAGGGCTCCAGGGATCTCGGCGCGAAATGGAGGGCTCCTTCGAGGCCTCCGCTGCGCTACGGCGCCTCAGGATGAGGTGGATTGGTCGGACACTTGGTTTGGCGTGCGTGGCGAGCCTCCTCGCCGATGGCGCCCCCCTTAAGGGAGATCCCCAATGCAACTCGGCATGATCGGCCTCGGACGGATGGGCGGCAACATCGTCCGCCGGCTCCTGCGGGACGGCCATACGGCGGTGGTGTTCGACCAGAACCCGGACGCCGTGGCCTCCCTCGTCGCCGAGGGCGCGGTGGGGGCGGCGAGCCTCGAAGAGTTCGTCTCCAAGCTCGACGTGCCGCGTGCGGCCTGGGTGATGCTGCCGGCGGGGGCGATCACCGAGGCGACGGTGGCGAAGCTCGGCGACCTGATGGCCTCCGACGACGTCATCATCGACGGCGGCAATTCCTTCTACAAGGACGACATCCGGCGCGCTGCCGAACTGAAGCCGAAGGGCATCCATTACGTCGATGTCGGCACGTCCGGCGGCGTCTGGGGTCTGGAGCGCGGCTATTGCATGATGATCGGCGGCGACACCGACGCCCTCGACCGCCTCGACCCGATCTTCAAGACCCTGGCGCCGGGCATCGGCACGATCCCCAGGACGCCGGGCCGCGACGGTCGCGATGCGCGCGCCGAGGAAGGCTATATCCATGCCGGGCCGAGCGGCGCGGGCCATTTCGTCAAGATGGTCCATAACGGCATCGAGTACGGCCTGATGCAGGCCTATGCCGAGGGGTTCGACATCCTGAAACACGCCAATTCGAAGGACCTGCCCGAGGGGCAGCGCTTCGACCTCAATATCGGCGACATCGCCGAGGTCTGGCGGCGGGGCAGCGTGGTCTCGTCCTGGCTCCTCGACCTCACGGCGGGAGCGCTGGCGGGCGACGAGAACCTCACCGACTTCTCCGGCTTCGTCGCCGATTCCGGAGAGGGGCGCTGGACGCTCAATGCGGCCATCGAGGAATCCGTGCCGGCCAACGTCCTCTCGGCCGCCCTCTACGCCCGCTTTCGCTCGCGGGAGGATGCCTCCTACGCGGACAAGCTGCTCTCGGCCATGCGCAAGGGGTTCGGCGGGCACGTCGAGCCGAAATAGCCGGGAGACGCGCCATGATCCCGCTGCCCAACAACGCCGAGATCTTCCCCGACGCGGACAGCGTCGCCCGCGCCGCGGCCGACCGGCTGGTCGCGCTCTGCGCCGAGAGCCGGCAGGAGCGCATCGCAATCTGCCTGTCGGGCGGCTCGACCCCGAAGCGGCTCTACGCGCTGCTGGCCGGGCCGGATTACGTCGGCGCCCTCCCCTGGGAGCGCCTGCACTGGTTCTTCGGCGACGATCGGTTCGTGCCCTGGACGGATGAGGCGAGCAACGTGCACATGGCCCGGACGGCGTTCGGCGACGCGCCGATCCCCGAGGGCCATCTGCATGGCATTCCCACCGACGGGACGCCGGAATCGGCGGCCTCCGCCTATGCCGAGACCCTGCGCGGCTTCTACGGCGCCGACGACCTCGATCCCGCCCGCCCGCTCTTCGACCTCGTCCTCCTCGGCCTCGGCGAGGACGGGCACACCGCCTCGCTATTCCCCGGAAAGCCGGCCGTGGACGAGCGCGAGGCCTGGGTCGTCGCCGTGCCCGAGGCCGGGCTCACGCCATTCGTGCCGCGCGTCACCCTCACCTTCCCGGCGCTCGCCTCGGCGCGTCAGCTCCTCGTGCTGGTGACGGGGGCGGGCAAGCGCGAGCCTCTCACCCGACTCGCGGAGGGCGAGGACCTGCCCGCGCGCCACATCTCGAGTGTCGGCACCCTGACGTGGCTGCTCGACCGCGCGGCGGCGGATCTCGGCTGAGACCGAGGATCGGCGGTCCGTCACTGTCCTGGCCCCTTGGCATCGTCGCATGCGGAGCCTACGTTACATGTAACGCTTTGGGAAAGGTCTCGTCATGTCGGCATCTGTCGGCCAACGCGTCAGCAAGCGTCGTGATGCGCTCCGGGCGGCCGGCCTGCGGCCCATCCAGATTTGGGTGCCCGATACCCGAAGGGCGGGCTTTGCCGAAGAATGCGGGCGACAGGCTCGGGTCGTGGCGGCGACGGATGCGGCCGATCGGGAACTGGATGCCTTCATGGAGGCGGCGCTCCTCGATATGCTCCCTGAACGCGAGGCATGAAGCGGGGCGATCTCGTCACCATCGCCATGCCCGGCGATTTCGGTAAACCTCGTCCAGCGCTCATCATCCAATCTGACGCGTTCGTCGAGACCGGCACGGTCACGGTGCTGCTGATATCCGGCACGCTGGCCGAGGCCCCCCTGATCCGCACGACCATCGAGCCGACCGAGGCCAATGGCTTGAAGAAGCGGTCACAGGTCATGGTGGACAAGGCCATGTCGGTGAAGCGTGAGACGATCGGAGCACGGATCGGGCATCTCGATGCCGAGACGATGCTGGCGGTAACGCGGGCGCTGGCCGTGTTCTTCGCCATTGCCTGAGCGCGGATCGCCGCTGAGGCGATCGCACGAGGCCGATGAGAGACCTTTCGGGATCTGCGCCTACGACTTCAGCACCGGCTCGGAGATATCGCCGCTGCCGCGCCGTGCGAGGTAGGCGGGCTGGAACAGGCACATGCGCACCGCGTCGCGGTACTTGCCGTTGACGAAGAATTCGTCCTTCAGGATGCCCTCGGGCTCGAAGCCGCAGCGTTCGTAGATGCGTACGGCGCGGGCATTGTCCTTGTCCACGTGCAGGTAGAGCTTGTGGATGTTGAGGACGCTGAAGGCGTAGTCCATGGCGATGCGGGTGGCGCGCGGGGCGTAGCCCTGGCCCTGAAACGCCGGGTGGATCGCGATCTGGAATTCGCAGCGCCGGTGGAGGTGGTTGATCTCCACGAGCTCCACGAGTCCGGCCGGCTTGCCCTCGGCATTGGCGATGATGAAGCGCCGTTCGGTCTGGTTGTGGATGTTGCGCTCGTAGAGCTGCGCCAGTTCGGCGAAGGACTCGTAGGCCTCCTCGAACCAGTAGCGCATGATGCTGTCGTTGTTGTTGAGCTGATGCACGAACATCAGGTCTTCGCGCTCCAGCGGCCGGAGCTTCACCGGACCGTCGGCGGCGATGGTGCGGGGAACGAAGGCTGTCATGGGTTCGCGCATTCCGCGATGAGACGGCGCATGAACGCCTCGCCGGCCTCCAGCGCCGCGAGGGTGATGTACTCGTCGGGCTGGTGGGCCTGGTCGATGGAGCCGGGTCCGCAGACCACGGTGGGAATGCCCGCGACCTGGAACCGCCCGGCCTCGGTGGCATAGGGGACCGAGATGGTGTGGTTGCGCCCGGCCACCCGCAGGGTCAGGCGCTCGGCCTCGGAACCCGGCTCGGGGGCGAGGCCCGGCACCGCCACCTCCTCGATCGTCTCGATCCGTCCGTAATCGCCGTAGCGGTTGAGGCGCTCGGTCAGCACCGTCTCGACCTTGGCCGCGAACAAAGCCGGGATCTCGGCCATGTCGAGATCGGGCAGGCCGCGGAACTCCCAGTGGAAGGTGCAGATCTTGGGCAGGATGTTGCGCGCCGTACCGCCGGAGATCGTGCCCACATGCACGGTGGTGGCGGGCGGGTCGAACCGCCCGGAGGCGTCGCCCCGCTCGATCATCGCATCGGCGATGCGGTTGAGTTCGGAGACGAGGTCGGCCGCCGCCATCACCGCGTTGGCGCCGAGCATGGGTTTGGCCGAATGCGCCTCGTGGCCGTGGACGGTGGTAAAATAGGTGACGATGCTCTTATGCGCGTCGGCGACTTCGAGGTCGGTGGGCTCGCCGACGATCACCGCGCCGGGTCGCGGAAGGTCGGCCCCGAACCGGGCGATGGTGTCGGCGACGCCCAGACAGGTGGTCTCCTCGTCGTAGGAGAGCAGGATGTGGATCGGCCGTTTGAGGTCGGCGGCGAGCATGTCCGGCACCGCCGCCAGCGCCAGGGCGCAGAAGCCTTTCATGTCGACGGAGCCGCGCCCGTAGGCGCGCCCATCCGCGATGCGCAGGGTGAAGGGGTCGCCGGTCCAGGCTTGGCCCGTCACCGGCACAACGTCGGTATGGCCGGAGAGGACGACGCCGCCATCCGCCATCGGGCCGATCGTGGCGAAGATCGCCGCCTTGTCGCCCTCCGCGTTGGGGATGCGGATGTAGGAGACGCCCCAGCCGTCGAGATAGGCGCAGACGCTGTCGATCAGCGCGAGATTGGAGCGCGAACTCTCCGTGTCGAAGGCGACGAGGCGCGCCAGCAGGTCGAGCGCGGTCAGCCGTTCTCCGCCGCGCGACATCGGCTTAGTGGACGCTGCGGCGGACGTGCGGCGAGTCGAGGGAGAAGGCGGGGATCTCGGCCTCGAAGCTCTCGCCGGCGGTGGTCGACATGGTGTAGCTGCCGGCCATCAGGCCGTCGGGCGTGGTGAGCGGGCAGCCGCTGGTATAGCTGAACGACTCGCCGGGGCCGAGCACCGGCTGCTTGCCGACGACGCCGGCGCCGCGCACCTCCTGGGTCTCGCCGCGGCCGTCGACGATGCGCCAGTGGCGCGAACGAAGCTGCACCTGCTCGGAGCCGTTGTTCACGATCTCGACCGTGTAGGCGAAGAAGTAGCGGCTCTCGTCGGGCGAGGATTCCTCCTCGACGAAGCGGGGCTGGACGGTCACGCTGATGCCGCGCGTCTGGGCCTTGTACATCGCCTTCAAAGCCTCCCGTGCCGTCGCCCACCCGAAGCGACATAGCCTTTTCGCCGTGGTACGTCCCGGGCAAAATCTCGTCAATCGCGCCGAATGCGGGGGTTGCCCGCGCAATGGGAAGGTCGTGCCCCGTGGTCGAGGAGACCGTCTCGCATCGGCCCGCTCCGTTCCCCGGCCGGGCCGTCCTCGCGAGCCTCGCCATCGCGATCCTGGCGGGCGCCTTCGCCTGGAATGCACCGGAGCGGAACGGCTGGGCCGCCCTGGCACTCGGCGGCGCGCTCGTGCTCGACGGGCTCGCGCGTCTCGCTGGCGCCCTCCTCGCCCGGCGCGGTCCCGCGCCCCGGATCGCCGGGCTGCCTTCGGTCGTGCTGGCCTTCGGCCCGGCGGCGGGTTTCGGCGCCGTGCTGTTCGCCGTGGCCCTCCTCCTCCGGCCCGCCTGGTTTCCTCCCGTGGCCAGCGCGCTCGCAGGGCTGATCGCCATGGGTGCCATCGCCCGCCTCGTCGTCGCCTGGATCGTGCTGCGGGTCGCCCGGCAGGAGGAGGCTTAACGGCGCCTTCAGCGATCCGTAGGATGGTGCGCCAGACCATGCGGTCTTCCTGATCCCCAGCCGGGGAAGGCGGCCGAGTGCGGAGCGGGCGACGCGAGACCATGCCGGATACCAAGCAGGACACGGCGCCACCGAGCCCGCCACCTTCCGCAGGAATCATGGCCGGCGGCATCCTGTCGGCTGCGGGCATCGAAGCCCTGCATGCGGCCGGCGCCATCCTGCCCGAATCCCCCTTCGCGGCCGATCAGGTTCAGCCGGCGAGCCTCGACCTGCGCCTGGGGGCGCGCGCCTTCCGCGTGCGCACCAGCTTTCTCCCCGGTGCCCGCACCGTCTCGGCCTGTATCGAGGCCTTCGCCCTGCACGAGATCGACCTGACCAGGGACGCGGTCCTGGAGACCGGCTGCGTTTACATCGCCGAATTGCAGGAGACCCTGGCCCTGCCGGCGGATGTGGCGGCGAGCGCCAACCCAAAGAGCTCCACCGGCCGCATCGACGTGTTCACCCGCGTCATCACCGACCGGGGCTCGGCCTTCGATCAGGTCGAGGCCGGCTACCGGGGCCGGCTCTATGCCGAGATCTCGCCGCGCACCTTCCCGGTCCGCGTCCGCACCGGCTCGCGCCTGTCGCAGATCCGGTTCCGTCGCGGCGAGCCGCGCCTGTCGGACGCCGAACTCGCATCGCTCCATGCGGCAACGCCTCTGGTCGCTTCGGCCAACCCGTCCTTCCAGGGCGGCATCGCCGTGTCGGTGGATCTCGCCGGGTTCGAAGGGCTGATCGGCTACCGCGCCAAGCGCCATACCGGCCTCGTCGATGTCGATGCGCCGGGCCGGCACCGGATCGCGGATTTCTGGGAACCGCTCCCCGCCGACGGCTCGGGCGCGCTGATCCTCGATCCCGGCCAGTTCTACATCCTGGCCTCCAAGGAAGCGGTGCAGGTCCCGCCCGATTTCGCCGCCGAGATGGTGCCGTTCGACCCGCTGGTGGGCGAGTTCCGGGTCCACTACGCCGGCTTCTTCGACCCCGGCTTCGGCTTTGCCGCGGCGGGAGGCGCCGGTGCGCGGGCGGTGCTCGAAGTGCGCTCGCGCGACGTGCCGTTCCTGCTGGAGGACGGCCAGATCGTCGGCCGCCTCGTCTACGAGCGCATGGCGGAGCGCCCCGCCGCCCTCTACGGCGCCGATGCCGGATCGAACTATCAGGCTCAAGGGCTGAAACTGTCCAAGCACTTCGCCTGAGGTCCAAGCACTTCGCCTGAAGTCCAGCACTTCGCCCGAGGCGGAAGGCGCCCTACTCCGCCGGATCGATCTCCGCCTCGGCCGGATCGATATCGTAGCGCCGCGAGCAGAACTCGCAGGTGATGCCGATGCGGCCGTCCTCGGCGATCATGTCCCGGCGCTCCTGCGGCGAGAACGATCGGATCATGCCCAGCACGCGGTCCTGCGAGCAGCGGCAACGCTCGTGGACGGCCTGCGCCTCGAACACCCGCACGCCGCGCTCGTGGAAGAGGCGGTAGAGCAGCCGCTCGGAGGAGACCTCCGGGTCGACCAGCTCGTGATCCTCGACCGTATTGACGAGGCTGCGCGCCTCGACCCAGGCATCGTCTTCCGGTGCCGCCCCCGCATCGAAATGGGCGTGGCCCTCGGGGATGTCGCCCGGGGGCAGGTCGGCGAGGCGGGCGCGGTCGATGGATTGCGGCAGGAACTGAACCAGCAGGCCGCCAGCGCGGTAGCCCGTCTCGCCATTCGCGAACTGCTCGGCCACCGCGAGGCGGACCTGGGTCGGGATTTGCTCAGACTGGCGGAAATACTGGTGGGCCGCCTCCTCCAGGCTCTGCCCTTCCAGAGCCACCACGCCCTGGTAGCGGCTGAACTCGCTGCCCTGGTCGATCGTCATGGCGAGATGGCCCTGCCCCAGCAGATCCGCGCCCTTCAGCGGGGCCCCGCCGAGGGCCTCGACCCGCGCCGCATCGAACCGAGCGGTGGCGCGCAGGCGGTCGGGCGCCTCGAAATCCACCACGATCATCTCCACCGGGCCGTCGGTCTTGGTCTGCAGCTGGAACCGCCCCTCGAACTTCAGGGACGAGCCCAGCAGGACGGTGAGCGCCGCCGCCTCGCCGAGGAGCCGCGCCACCGGATCGGGATAGCCGTGGCGACGCAGGATGGTGTCGACGCTGGGGCCGAGCCGCACCACGCGCCCGCGCACGTCGAGGGCCTCCACCGAGAACGGCAGGGCGACGTCGTCGGCGCCGTCGATGACGGAGGGGGAAATTTCGTGTCCGGAGGTCATGGCCTCTCCCTGTCTCTTGTCCATCCGATTCGCGGACCGAACGGAATGGCTCGATTCTCGATCTCGACCTCATCCTGAGGCGCCGTAGCAAAGCGAAGGCCTCGAAGGAGGCCTCCAGTTCGCGCAACGAGCACTGGAAGCCTCCTTCGAGGCCGCTTCGCGGCACCTCAGGAGGAGGTCGCGCGGGGAATGAGCAACGCTGTGAGGATCGCGACCGTCCGCATCGTCGAGTATGGCACTCGACCGCCGACCGTGCATCCAGGACCGGATATAGGGATGAGGCCGCCGTTTCACACGGCCTTCAGCCCCGCGCGAACACCACATCCGCCACTGGCGTCTTCGGGAATTCTCGTCACGGACCGTCGTCCGTCGATAGGGGCGAGCGCGCCCGCACGGGGCCTCACGCCCCCAGGCACCACGCCAAGATCCCCTTCTGCGCATGGAGGCGGTTCTCGGCCTCGTCGAAGACCACCGAGCGCGGGCCGTCCATGATCTCGGCCGTGACTTCCTCGCCGCGATGGGCGGGCAGGCAATGCATGAAGATCGCCTCGTCCTTCGCCGCCGCCATCAGCTTGGCGTTCACCTGATACGGCGAGAGCAGGTTGTGTCGGTAATGCTCGTCCTCGTCGCCCATGGAGACCCAGCAATCGGTGACCACGGCATCCGCCCCGTCCACCGCCTCGAACGGGTCGGTGGTGACGTTGACGCGCGCGCCCTCGCCTCTGGCCCAGTCGAGCAGGGCGGCCGGGGCCGAGAGCTCGAGGGGGGCGGCGATGTTGAGGGTGAAGTCGAAGCGCGCGGCGGCGTGCACCCAGGAGGCCAGCACGTTGTTGGCGTCGCCCGACCAGGCGACGGTACGCCCCCCGATCGGCCCGCGATGCTCCTCGAACGTCATCACGTCGGCCATGATCTGGCAGGGATGCGAGACCTTGGTGAGTGCGTTGATCACCGGCACCTCGGCATACTGCGCGAGCTCCAGCATCAGGTCGTGATCGAGGATGCGGATCATGATTGCGTCGATGTAGCGCGACAGCACGCGCGCGGTGTCGCCCACGGTCTCGCCGCGGCCGAGCTGCATCTCGCTGCCGGTGAGCATCAGCGTCTCGCCGCCGAGCTCGCGCATGGCGACGTCGAACGAGACCCGGGTGCGGGTGGAGGGCCGGTCGAACACCATCGCCAGCATCTTGCCGGCCAGCGGACGCTCGGCCGCGATCTCGCCCTTGCGGCGGCGCGCCTTCATCGCAGCGGCCGAGTCCAGTACGGCACGCAGGTCCTCGGCCGAGAAATCCTTGAGGTCGAGGAAGTGGCGGGCCCCGCTCGCGGTCCCGTTGGTGTGGGGTGTCATGGATCCGTTCTTCGTATCGTGCGTCTGGGCATTTCGGGCGTGATGGAGGAGCCCGTCGGTTACTCTGCGGCGCCGCGCATCTGTGCTTCGAGCCGCCCGGCCGTGGCATCGATACGCTTCACCGCCTCGGCCACGTCCGACTCGGTGATGATCAGCGGCGGCAAGAGACGGACCACGTTGTCGCCGGCGGGAATCACCAGCAGGTGTTCGTCGCGCGCGGCCGCCGTGAAGGTGGTGTTGAGCACGTCGAGCTTGAGGCCGAGGATCAGCGCGGTTCCGCGAATCTCGGAGATGATTCCGGGATGGCGGTCCATGACCGAGGCGAGCTGCTGCTTGAGCAGCAGGCCCATCCGCAGCACATGGTCGAGGAAGCCGTCGGCGAGCACCACGTCGAGCACGGCGTTGCCCACCGCCATGGCGAGGGGGTTGCCGCCGAAGGTGGTGCCGTGGCTGCCGGCGGTCATGCCGCGCGCGGCCTCCGCCGTGGCGAGGCAGACGCCCAGCGGGAACCCGCCGCCGATACCCTTGGCCGCGCTCATGATGTCGGGGGTCACCCCGGACCATTCATGGGCGAACAGCCGGCCGGTGCGGCCGACGCCGGTCTGCACCTCGTCCATGACGAGGAGGAGGCCGTGCTCGTCGCACAGCGCCCGCAGGTCGCGCAGCATCTCCGGCGGCACCGTGCGGATGCCGCCCTCCCCCTGGATCGGCTCGATCATCAGGGCGGCGGTCTCCGGGCCGATCGCCGCCAGCAAGGCCTCGCGGTCGCCGAAGGGCACCTGATCGAACCCGTCGACCTTCGGGCCGAAGCCGTCGATGTATTTCTGCTGGCCGCCCGCCGCGATGGTCGCCAGCGTCCGGCCGTGGAAGGCGCCCTCGAAGGTGACGATGCGGAACCGCTCGGGATGGCCGCCGGCCGCATGGTACTTGCGCGCCATCTTGATGGCGGCCTCGTTGGCCTCGGCGCCGGAATTGGCGAAGAAGGCCACGTCCGCGAAGGTCGCGTCGACGAGCCGCTGGCCGAGCCGCTCGCCTTCGGGAATCTCGAACAGGTTCGAGGTGTGCCACAGCTTCTGCGCCTGGCTGGTCAGCGCCTCGACGAGATGAGGGTGGGCGTGGCCGAGGGCGTTGACCGCGATTCCCGCTCCGAAATCGAGATATCGCCGGCCGTCGCGCGCCACGAGCCAGGCACCCTCTCCGCGCTCGAAGGCGATCGGAGCCCGGGCGTAGGTCGGCAGAAGGGCGGATGTCACGATCCCGACTTCCCGTTCGTCACGGCGGGCGCCTCGAGGAGCGCACCCGCACCAAATGAAAGTGCCGCCTCGAAACCGGGCGGCACGGCTGCGATTACTAGAGAATTGGCCCGTTATGTCAATGATGTGGGATGTTCACAGGACCGACATGCCTGGCAATTAGGCTGTCGCGCCGGGCCTGTCGGGCCGCGTCGCACGCCGGCGGCCTCGTCGGGCGCGCGTGGCTTGCGCGACGCGCCTCGATCATGCTCAACCCCGCCGCGATATCCGGGGGGAGCGCCGATCGCGACCCGTCGCCGCCCCGGCGGCGGCCCGGACAGCCAGGAGGACGACGTCGGATGAGCACGGTCAAGGAACGCCTGGATGCCCTCGGTCTGGTCCTGCCAAAGGCGGCCGCCCCCGTGGCGAACTACGTGCCGTTCATCCGCACGGGCAACCTGGTGATCATCTCCGGCCAGATCTGCTTCGGCGCGGACGGCAAGCTCGCCGATTCCCACACGGGCAAGCTCGGCGCCGAGGTCTCGCCCGAGCAGGGCGTCGCCGCGGCCCGGCTCTGCGCCCTCAACGTGCTGGCCCAGGTGCAGGCGGCGGTGGGCGATCTCGACCGCGGCGTCGTGCAATGCCTGCGGCTCGGCGGCTTCATCAATGCGGTGCCGACCTTCGCGGGTCTCGCCGGCATCATGAACGGCGCCTCGGATCTCATGGTCGAGATCCTCGGGGATCGCGGCCGGCATGCGCGCTCCACCGTCGGCGTCGCCGAACTGCCCCTCGACGCCGCCGTCGAGGTCGAGGCGATGTTCGAGGTGAAATGAGGGTGGTCTCGAACGCCCCCGCCTGGCTCACCGCGCGGCCGATCGCCCATCGGGGATTGCACGACCGCGCGGCCGGCATCCCCGAAAATACCCTGGCGGCGGCGCGGGCCGCCATCGCCGGGGGCTACGCCATCGAGTGCGACGTCCAACGCAGCGCCGACGGCGAGGCGATGGTCTTCCACGACGAGGCCCTGGGGCGCCTCACCGGCGCCGTCGCCCTCGTCGCCGAGACGCGGGCGGATGCGCTCCGATCCCTCACCGTAGCCGGTTCGCCGGAGACGATCCCCACCCTGTCCGACACCCTCGCCGCCATCGCCGGCCGGGTGCCGCTCGTGATCGAGATCAAGTCGCGCTTCACCGGCGACCTGCGCCTGACCGAGCGCGTGGCCGAGATCGTCCGGCTCTACGATGGACCGGTGGCGGTGAAGTCGTTCGATCCCGAGCTGATCCAGGCTTTCGCCGCTCTGGCGCCTGACGTCCCGCGCGGGATCGTCGGCGAGACCGCCCAGGACGATCCGGCCTATGCGCTGATGTCGGAGGGCCTGCGGCGCTCGCTCTCGGACCTGCTGCATCTGGGCGCGAGCCGCCCCGACTTCCTGTCCTGGCGCGTGGACGACCTGCCCTGCGCCGCGACCTTCCTCTGCCGGCATCTCGGCCGCATGCCGGTGATGACCTGGACCGTGCGCAATCCGGACCAGCGCCGCCGCGCGGACGAGCATGCCGACCAGATGGTGTTCGAGGGATTCAGGCCGTGAGGATCGGTCTGATCGGGGATTGGACTCAGTTCCGTTGACGACAGAGGACGGCAAAGTGGGTTCCATGCCCATCGGTGCCGACGACGTCGATCAGGCCGGCACGGGCACGAGCCCGTCGAGGAAGGCCGTGACTTCGCGGCGGTTCCAGGATGCGCCATCGGTCCAGAACCGGAGCAGGGCGACGTGGTTGAGCCTCACCCATTCGATCACCCGCGGTCTCGCCGAGCGGGAAGCGCCCCTGGGCAGGAAATCGTCGCGCACCTTCGGATCGGCACCGATGGACACGATCAGACAGGGCAGGTCGCGGCCGGCGCGGTCCGGATACCACTTCACCCGTGGGCCGTGCGAACCGAGGGCCGTCGAAACGAAGATCGTGCCGGCGACGTTGGTGTCCTGCTCGTCGAGATTGGCCATCTCGATCAGCACATCGTGGGCGAAATCATCCGGCAGCGTCCGCCGTTCGCTGCCGGGTCGGACATCGAGGATCGTCGGTCCCATCTCTTCCCTCCTCGGGAATCGTTGCCGTCATTCTTGGCCCAGGGCCATTCGGGCCGCAAGCAGGGTGGCCTCCGGGATCGCCTCGAGAGTTGCCTGCGACCGCGACACGGACATCCCGCGCTTGTCCCCTCGGCCGACAGGGCTAGATTGCGGGCATGGAAAAGACCGGACCGGTAGCCGAGCCTGAGCTGGATTCCGCCGCGACCCTGCAGGTTCGCGCGGTCACCGGCCTCGCTCAGATCCCGGCGGACCAGTGGGATGCCTGCGCCACCTCGGCGGAGACCCTCTCGGCCGGGGACGAGACCCACAATCCCTTCGTCTCCCACGCCTTCCTCTCGGCACTCGAGGAATCCGGCTGCGTCTCGCGCAGGACCGGGTGGCTGCCCCTGCACGTGGCGGTGGAGCGGGAGGGGCGCCTCGTCGGCGTGGCGCCGTGCTACCTCAAATCGCACAGCCAGGGCGAATACGTGTTCGACCATGGCTGGGCCGATGCCTACGAGCGGGCCGGGGGCAGCTACTACCCCAAGCTCCAGGTCAGCGTGCCGTTCACGCCCGTCACCGGCCCGCGCTTCCTCATCGCGCCGGGGCAGGACGTGGCCGAAGCCGCCTCCGCGCTGATCGCGGGCCTGCGCGCCCTGCGATCGGAGACGAAGGCCTCCTCGATCCACGTGACCTTCATGCAGGAGCGCGAATGGGAGCAGGCCGGCGAACTCGGGCTACTCCAGCGGGTCGACCAGCAATTCCACTGGGCCAACGCGGGCTATGCCGGGTTCGAGGATTTCCTCGGGGCGCTCTCCTCGCGCAAGCGCAAGGCGATCCGGCGCGAGCGCCGCGACGCCCTGGCCAACGGCATCACCATCGAGCACGTCACCGGCGCCGACCTGACGCCGGCGCATTGGGACGCGTTCTACGAGTTCTATGCCGATACCGGCGCGCGCAAATGGGGCCGGCCCTATCTCAACCGCGCGTTCTTCGGCCTCATCGGCGAGCGCATGCCCGAGCGCGTCCTGCTGATCATGGCCAAGCGCGAGGGCCGCTACGTCGCCGGCGCCATCAACCTCATCGGCGACGTGGCGCTCTACGGCCGCAACTGGGGTTGCACCGAGGACCACCCGTTCCTGCATTTTGAGGTCTGCTACTATCAGGCCATCGATTTCGCGATTCGGCATGGTCTCAAGCGGGTCGAGGCGGGGGCGCAGGGGGAGCACAAGCTCGCCCGCGGCTACGCTCCGGTGCTGATGCATTCCGCCCACGACATCGCCGATCCCGGCCTGCGCCGGGCCATCGCCGACTATCTGCGCCGCGAGCGCGACCACGTGATCGAGGCAGCCTCGGTCCTCGGCGAGATGACCCCGTTTCGCCGGGACGGTCCGATCGCCGATCCCGAGACGCCCGAGCGAGCCCCCGAGGACAAGGAACGTTCATGAGCCCGATCGACCGTATCAAGGCCTTCGCCGACGACCTCACGGCGATCCGCCGGGACATCCACGCCCATCCCGAGATCGGTTTCGAGGAGGTGCGGACCTCGAACCTCGTGGCCGAGCAGCTGGAACGCTACGGCATCGAGGTCCATCGCGGGCTCGGCGGGACGGGGGTGGTCGGCGTGCTCGAAGGGCGCTCGGCCAAGGGCCGCCGCATCGGCCTGCGCGCCGAACTCGACGCCCTGCCGATCGAGGAGGAGACCAACCTCCCCCACCGCTCCACCATTCCGGGCAAGATGCACGCCTGCGGCCATGACGGCCACACCACCATGCTGCTCGGTGCGGCGCGCTACCTCGCCGAGACCCGCGACTTCGACGGCACCGCCCTGTTCGTGTTCCAGCCGGCGGAGGAGGGTCTCGGCGGTGCTCGCGCCATGCTCGCCGACGGTTTGTTCGAGCGCTTCCCCTGCGACGAGATCTACGGGCTCCACAACGCCCCGAACGGCCCGCACGGCAAGCTCAAGATCCGCCCCGGCCCGATGATGGCGGCGGCGGATTTCTTCGACATCCGCATCACCGGGCGCGGCGCGCACGGGGCCGAGCCGCATCGCGGCCTCGATTCCATCGTGGCCGCCGCCGCCCTGGTCCAGGCGATGCAGTCGATCGTCTCGCGCAACGTCGACCCGCTGAAGAGCGCCGTCGTCTCGATCACCCAGATCCATGCGGGCGCCGCCTACAACGTCATCCCGGAGGGCGCGCATCTCGCCGGCACCGTGCGGACCTTCGACGCGGAGGTGCGAAAGCTCGTCTCCGCCCGCATCCGCGAGGTGGCCGGGGGCGTCGCCGCCGCCCATGGCGTCGAGGTCCATGTGGACATCCGCGACGTGTTCTCCGTCCTCGAGAACAGCGCCGAGCACGCTGCCGCGGCGGCCGAGATCGCGCGCGAGATCTTCGGTGCGGACGGCGTCGACGACGACACCGTGCCGCGCATGGGCAGCGAGGATTTCGCCGACATGCTGATGGCGGTGCCGGGTGCCTATGCCTGGATCGGCGCGACGCCGGGGCCGGGCCTGCACAACGCCGCCTTCGATTTCGACGACAGCATCATCCCGCTGGGCAGCTCCTACCTCGCACGGCTGGTGGAGAAGCGCACCGCCGCATGACCAGCCTCTACGACCTCGCTCCAAGAGCCGCCGACGGGACGCCCCACCCGTTGGCTCAGCATCGCGGCAGGGTCGTGCTCGTGGTCAACACCGCCTCGAAATGCGGCTTCACGCGGCAATACGAGGATCTGGAGCGGCTCTGGCGGCGGCACCGGGACGAGGGATTCGTCGTGCTGGGCTTTCCCTGCAACCAGTTCGGCCGGCAGGAGCCGGGGGATGCCGCCGAGATCGCCCGGTTCTGCAGCCTGACCTACGACGTCACCTTCCCGGTCCTCGCCAAGGTCGATGTGAACGGCGAGCAGGCCGATCCGGTCTTCGTCCATCTGAAGCGGGAGAAGCCGGGGCTGTTCGGCACGTCCCGGATCAAGTGGAACTTCACCAAGTTCCTGATCGGCCGGAGCGGCCGGGCCATCCGCCGCTACTCGCCCATCATCAAGCCCGCGGGCCTGGAGGCCGACATCGCCTCCGCCCTCGCCGCGAAGGAGTCGACGGCGGGCTGACCTCACGCGGTCACGAGTTCCTTCGCCTGGATCTCGATGAACACCCGCTTCACCGCCGGGTTCTGCGCCTTCAGCCGGGTGTCGAGGCGGCCGACGATGGCCTCGACCTCGCCGGCATTCAGGCTGTCCTCCATGTCGAGGCTGATGTTCACGAGGATGTCGGAAGGCCCGAGATGCTGGGTCAGCACCGCGTTCACGTGCCGGATGCCCGGCTCGCTTCGCACGATCCGCTCGATCTCCGCCACGGTCTCCGGGGCCGCCGCTTCCCCGACGAGGAGGCCGTGGGTCTCGATCATCAGGAAGATCGCCATCCCGATCAGGATCGTGCCGATGCCGATGGAGGCCCAGCCGTCGAGGGCGGGCATCTGCAGCCATTCGGCGAGGATCACGCCGGCCAGGGCCACCATCAGCCCGAGGAGGGCTGCGACGTCCTCGACGAGCACCGTGAACAGGGCCGGGTCCTTGCTGCGCCGGATCGCCGTGATGGCTTCGCGGTCGCCCTTCTCGGCCCAGAACGCCTTGAGGGCGACGGCGCAGGAATAGCCCTCGGCCAGGACGGCGAAGCCGAGGATGCCGAGATTGACCCAGAAGCCCGGAATGGTGCGGCCGAAGATCACCGCGTCGGCGGAGGCTTCCGGATAGTGGATCTTGTGGATGCCCTCGTAGACCGCGAAGGCGCCGCCGCCGAGGAAGATGAACAGCGCGACGATGAAGGCGTAGAAATACACCTCTCGGCCGTAGCCGAAGGGGAACCGCGCATCGGCCGGCTTCTTCGCCCGCGACAGGCCGACGAGGAGGAGGATCTGGTTGGCCGTGTCCACCAGGGAATGCACGCCTTCCGCCAGCATCGCCGACGACCCGGTGAAGAAGGCGCCGACGAACTTCGCCGCAGCGATGGCGAGGTTGGCTCCCGCGGCGGTGTAGATCGCGCCGTTGCTCTCATGCGCCATGCCGGCGGGTCGCTCCCGATAGGTCCCGCCGCGCGCCGTGGACGCCGGGGGTCAGTCTGTGCAAGGTCCGGCCGACACCAGCAGACGAAATCCGCGATGGAGCCGGCATCCATGTCCTCAAACGTCGAAGCTGCGCAGTACGATCCGCAGAATGTCTTCGCCAAGATCCTGCGGGGCGAGATTCCCGCTCAGAAGGTCTACGAGGACGAGCACACCCTGGCCTTCATGGACGTGATGCCCCAGGGCCCCGGCCATACCCTGGTGATCCCCAAGGCGCCGGCCCGCGGCCTGCTCGATGCCGATCCCGCATCCCTGGCCGCGACGATCCGCACCGTGCAGCGCGTCGCCCGCGCGGTGAAGACGGCCTTCGCCGCCGACGGCCTGACGATCTTCCAGTACAACGAGCCGGCGGGCGGACAGACGGTGTTCCACCTCCATGTCCATATCGTGCCGCGCTTCGACGATGTGGCGCTGTCGCGGCATACGGGCGGGATGGCCGACAGCGACCTCCTCGGCGTGCATGCGGCCCAGATCCGGGCCGCCCTCGCCGCGGCCTGAGGCGGTCAGGCGACCGCAGGAACCGCCGCGATCAGCCGGCGCAGGGCTGCGTTCTCGGCTTCGAGTTCCCCGATACGCCGCACCAGGGCGAGCATCGCCGCCGATTGGTCCTGCGCTGCCGCGACGGGAGCGGATGGCGCGGCGGCCGGCGCAGGCGAAGCCGCCGCCTCGTCCACGAAGGCGATGCCGATGCCGTCGCTGCGGCGCCAGCGGAGGCTCGCCTTGTAGGTTCGCTCCTTCTGCGGAATGAACAGGTCGAACACGTCCGGAAGGGTCGCGGTTTCCGTGAGAGCGAGGCGCGCACCGGTCGACGACATGTCCCGCACGAGGCAATCCATGCTCGCTGCGCCGTTATTGAAGATGATGCGGCCCTTGAGGAAGGTCCTCTGCCGCGCTTCCCTACGATTTTCCGACATGAGGGTCGGTCTCCGGCTCCGCTTCGTGCGACCATGTGCATCCTCGCATGGCGTCCCTTAAGGAATGATCGCCACGGCGAGCGGAAGGTGCCTCTATCTCGATCGGACGGCCCGCCCCGATCGTCGCTGCCGGCCGCATCCTCTAGTTGAAGCGCCGATCCATCGTCTCGAAGAGATAGAAGCCGTTGAACCGCACGGCCGTGGTCGCGGCCCGTTCGTCGAAATCGGCCGGCGCCTCGGCCTCGTCGCCGAGTCGTCCGGAGAACGCCCAGTTCCGGCCGCTGAGGAAGCTCGGAACCGCACGGCTCTCGGGCACCGCGCAGCACAGGCCGCTGACGGTCTTCAGGCAGAACACGTTGTAGCTTTGCATCGGTCGGTCTCCGACTGGCCACCCCGACTCATCGGATAGCGGCATAATCGGACGGGACTGTGTCGCTCAGTTTTCGGGGACGTTTCGCGTGAGCTCGTCGAGCCAGATCCGGGCGTTGCCGTCGGACGGCGCGCGCCAGTCGCCGCGCGGGGAGAGGGCGCCGCCGGCGACGACCTTCGGCCCGTTGGGCATCGCCGAGCGCTTGAACTGGCTGAAGCCGAAGAAGCGCTGCAGGAACACGGCGAGCCAGGAGCGGATCTCCGGCAGAGCATAGGCCCGGCGCTTCGCCGGGGGAAAATCCGGCGGCCATGCGCCGCGTTCCGCGTCGCCCCAGGCATGCATCGCGAGGAAAGCGATCTTCGAGGGCGCGAAGCCGTGGCGCAGCGTGTAGTACAGGTTGAAATCCTGCAGCGCGTAGGGGCCGATCTTGGCCTCCGTGCTCTGGGGCGACCCACCCTCCTCCGCCGGGACGAGTTCCGGCGAGATCTCCGTGGCGAGGATCGCCCGCAGGGTCGCGTCGGCTTCATGCCCGATCTGGCCGCTGGCGATGACCCAGCGGATCAGGTGCTGGATCAGGGTCTTGGGGACCCCGGAATTGACGCCGTAATGGCTCATCTGGTCGCCGACGCCGTAGGTGCACCAGCCGAGCGCCAGTTCCGAGAGGTCGCCGGTGCCGATGACGATGGCGCCATTCTGGTTGGCCAGCCGGAACAGGTAGTCGGTCCGCAGGCCGGCCTGCACGTTCTCGAAAGTGACGTCGTAGACGGGCTCGCCGCGCCCGAACGGGTGGCCCATATCGGCGAGCATCTGCCGCGCCGCCGGCCGGATGTCGATCTCCCCGGACGTGCTGCCGAGCGCCGCCATCAGCGCGTGGGCATTGGCCTTGGTGGCGTCCGATGTGGCGAATCCCGGCAGCGTGTAGGCGAGGATGTCCGAGCGCGGCAGGCCGAGCCGGTCGAAGGCCCTGGCGACGACGATGAGCGCATGGGTGGAATCGAGGCCGCCCGAGATGCCGATGACGGCCTTTTTCGTGCCGGTGGCCGACAGGCGCTGGGCGAGGCCCGCCACCTGGATGTTGTAGGCCTCGTAGCAATCCTGGGCGAGGCGGGCGACGTCGGCCGGGACGAACGGGAAGCGCTCCACTGTCCGCATCAGTCCGAGATCGCCCGATGGCGGATCGAGGCGGAAGCGGATTGTGCGGTAGGAGAGGCCGCGCCCGCGCGCAGCGTCGTCGAAGCTTCCCGCCTGCCGCCGCTCCTGCGCCAGGAGATCGAGATCGATATCGGCCAAGGTCGTCACCGGCCCGGCGGCGAAGCGCTCGCCCTCGGCGAGGCGCACGCCGTTCTCGTCGATGCTGGTCTGCCCGTCCCAGGACAGGTCGGTGGTGGATTCGCCCAGACCCGCGGCGGCGTAGACATAGGCGCAGGCGCAGCGCATCGACGCCGCGCGCGTGAGCATCGCCCTGGACTCGGCGCGGCCAACGGTGATCGGGCTGCCCGAGAGGTTGGCGAGGATCGTGGCACCGGCGAGCGCCGCATCGGCGCCGGGGGAGGCGGGGACCCAGAGGTCCTCGCAGATCTCGATGCCGAGGGTGAAGCCGGGCAGGTCTTCCGCCGCGAACAGCAGGTCGGTGCCGAACGGCGCTTCGATCCCCGCCACGGTGACGGCCTCGCCGAGGAGGCCGGCGCCGGAGGCGAAATGGCGCTTCTCGTAGAATTCCCGGTAGTTCGGCAGATAGCTCTTGGGCACCACTCCGAGCAGCCGGCCCCGGTGGATCGCGAGCGCGCAATTGTAGATCCGGTGACGCCAGCGCAGCGGCGCGCCGACGACGAGGACGGGCGTCAGGTCGGCCGACGCCGCGACGATGCGGAGGATCGCCGCCTCCACGGCGTCGAGGAGGGTGACCTGCAGGAACAGGTCCTCGATGGCGTAGGACGAGACGCAGAGTTCCGGGAACACCGCCAGCGCCGCTCCGGCGCGATGGCACGCACCGGCGAGGTTCAGGATCTCGTCGGCGTTTCTCTCGGGGTCGGCCGGATGGCTTCGCCCGGCACAGGCCGCCACGCGGGCAAAGCCGTGGCGATACAGGGACTTGAAGGCGTCGGCTCGTTCGGTTTCGGCCAAGGGGCGGGGTGCCTCTCGCAAGGGTCGGGCGGGCGATGCATCGCGGGGCGACGGACCGTCGAGGCTCCACGGTGGAAACCCGTGTGATCGGAAGCCCTTCATCGGGTTCCCTAACCTAACCTGTCGCGCTCCGAGGCTCCAGGGGCAGGTGGCCTCCTCCACTGCCGGACATCCGACGTTTCGACGCGCCGGGGCAAGCGTCTGTTAACGACGTTGGCCCTAGCTTGGGGAAGAACCGCTCCCGTCGGGGACGCGGGCCAGTACCTTATCGAGTCAATCCAGAGCATCATGCGCGCATCGGGACGGCCTCCCTATTCCCACCGTGATCCCTCCAGGCCCGGCCGCGGCGGCGACCGCCCCGGCCTGACCTTGGGCGCCCTCGCGCACAGGCTGATCAGCCTGCGTGCAAGCCTGACCCGGCGTCTCGCCGGACCGCCGCAGCGCCCGAGCCTGGTCTCGCCGCGTCCCGCGCAATCCTGGCTGAAGGCGCCGCGCGACATGGTGCACGATGCCGGTGCCCCGCCTCCCTGGTCCGAGCGCGCCGAATGGGCCGAGCCTCAGGGCTGGCCGGACCACGTCTTCGACGACCGGGCCACGCCCGATCTCTCCCGTTCCTCCGGCATCGCGGCCCTGGACATGGCCGGCGAGAGCCGGATCGACCATGACGCATCGAGCCCGCGCGTGCTGATCCGCTCGCCGCGGCGCCCTGCCTCGATCACGCCGGAAGGCTACGAGGGTGTGGCCTACCCGGTCGCCGCCGAGCCGGCCGCGCCGGCGGTCCGCTATACCCGCACGCCCGATCCGGTGCTGCAGGAGCGTCGTCAGCGGGCGCTCGACGCCGAACGGCTGGCCCAGGAAGAGCAGGTCCGTGCCGCGCTGCAGGCGCAGGAAGAGGCACGCCGCGCCGCCGAACTCGCCGGCCTCGCCGCCGAAGAGGCCGAGCGTGCCGCCGCGGAGGCGGCGGAAGCCGCGCTTCTCGCCGCGATCCCGCCC
>NZ_JBHTND010000018.1:0-94479 GCF_042679825.1 Methylobacterium marchantiae
GCCGTATTGCAGGTTGGCGATCATCACCATGCAGATCACGCCGATCACAAGCTGACCCCAGCGGTATCCGTCGGATACGCGCTCGGTCGTCGGTTCCGCCCTCGTCATAGCTGTCCTCCCGGTTATTCTCTTGTGTGTGAATCGCGGCGTCGGGGCCGGTTGACCGGCTTCCACTCTCAGCGACGGCGGACCGTTTCTGACGATCACCACGCTGGTATTTGGAATACCAGCCTCTCTCGTACGTGCTGGCTCGTCAAGGGCGCGCTGAAGAAAAATCGATTCCGCAACGCAGCAAAGACAGGATTATTTCAAGTTTTCGCGTTTTGTATCAGCATTCCAAGAGCGTCGAGAGAAAGATGTGAAGCTCTCGATAAATAGGCTTTCGCTCTGCTCCTGCAGTCATACTGGGATCGTTCGCCCCAGCATCTCGGTGCTACCGACCCGCATCTCGGTCTACAAGTATCGATCCGGATCAGGCTGGGCCCAGAGCACCCGCTTTCCTTGTACCGGCGTGACTATGCCGATGCAGTCCCGGCATTTAGACAAGCGGACGATTCCCGCCTGGCGCGAGCGCGGACCGGCCTCATGGCGCCGGCCCGCTGCACCATAGTTCTCTTTCCTCCGTTGACAACCGGTATTTTGCATACCAGTGTCCGATCCCAAGAAGCATTCCCGAGGGAGGGAGACGCCATGGCAGCCAGCCAGCCGACCGGACAGGGCGGCGCAGGCCTGCAATATATCCGTATGGATCGCTCCGTACGTGAAGCCCTGCGCCAGCTGCGAAGCCCGGATGTCGATGCCCTGGTCGTCATCGACGGCGACCGCCCCACCGACGGGGCGATCATTGGGATCATCACCGAGCGCGACATCTTCCGCGCGATGGCGGCGCGCGGTCTCGAAGCGCTCGACAACCTGGTATGGATGCTGGCGAAGGAAGACTTCGTTTCGGTCGATGTCGGCATGTCGGGGACCGATCGACTGAAGCAGTTCTGCGCGCACAAGACCGATCATCTCGCGGTGACCGACGGCTTCGTCCTCACGTCGGTTCAGAGCATCTGGAGTTGCGTCGACGAGGTTGCGGGAGGCGGAAAGACCGCTCATGGTTGACACCCCATCGGGCGGACCGTTCATTCAAGGTCGATGTATCTCAAGGTTGTGGACCGTCGTGTCGCGAAGTAGATGACGCACAATCGATTTGTATTTTCGAGTATTGCGATGCAAAAAATCGGTATCGCAGCTGCAGGATAAGATATTCCGCGTCTCGTCATTGACCCGAGACCGGTTTGCATTCAAAATTTATCCCAGGTGCCGCATCGTCCCGCGCTTCGAAACGAGGCGGGATCCAAGCCGGTCATCGAAGCTGGAAGACGCTGCGGGTCCGCGATGGTCGGTGAGCGATCGACATGGGCGGCTCGTGGACAACAAGGTTAGCAGCGATGCGTTACTTGGCCATTCTCGAATGCCCTGTCATCTTCAGCGGTGAATCCGCCTATGGGATGACCAGCATGGACATGTGTCCGTCGGCAGGCATCACCCGCGGCCTGATCAGCCGGCATGTGAAGGTGATCGATTCCCGGATCATCGCCGTCTGCATCTGGCAGAGCGAGTTCTGCGCCAAGCTGTTCTTCAACACCGACTGGTACGAGAAGGCCGAGGCTCTCTGGGGCGACCGCTACCAGTTGCGGCTCGAAGTCATCGACGAGGCGGCGGTCGCCTGACCTCGGTCCGATAGACGCCTGCAATCGTCGAGCCCGGCCTCCCTCGGAGGCTCTGAATGTCGGAGCGGCCGGGCATGTCGAGTCTGAAGAGCGAGGCCGCGCGCCTCGACGGCCCCGTTTCGGCCTCCCTTGCTTCCTCCCTTGCGTTCCAAGAATTCGGCCCGTGGAATCCGGGGCTGGAATCGAGCCTTCCCCGCTCCTTCCTGCCGCTCGCCACCGTGTTCAGGCCCGAGAACGTCGAGACCCGGCTCGCCGATGCCGGCGAGATGAGCGACGTCAGCGGACTTCCCCTGACGCAGCTGGTGAGGTTCCGGGCCCAACGCCTCGTCGTCCACGAGGTGCTCGTGCGCGTCATGGCCGACCTGTCGGTGCCGGTCGGCCGGACCTATGGCGATCTCGGCGTCAATTTCCGGGCGATCGTCGGCACCATCCTGCGTGATGGGATCGCGTCCCATGCCGATGAGATCGCGAGCCTGCTCGAGCGGGTTCGGGCGCATACGGTGCTCGTCCTCCACCGGGAGCTCTCCGACATGCTCGATGGGCGTGGCGTCGAACCCGCCCGGGAGCGACCGTCCCTTTGGCGGGCCATGTTCGGGACGCACGAGACCGCGAGGCGACGTGAGGATGCCGAGACGCCGGAGAACCGGGCCCTGCTGCATCTCGATGGATGGCAGCAGCGCTGTGTCGCCTCGGCCGATTCCCTCGAGGCCGCGGCCTGTGCCGCCCTCCGCCATGTGGTGACGAGCATCATCGGTCGTCGCGGTTTCCTCATCCGCGACAGGGCTCTTCTCTCACATCTCGCCTGCACGCTCGTTTCGAACCAGTACGGAAGCAGCAGGATCGGGCAGTTGATCGAGCCGTGGTTCCGCGAGATCGTGGCGCGCGAGGGCTATCACCGGCTGAAGATCCAGGCTCAGCCGGTGGTGATGAACGTCAAGGGTGCGTCGGCTTCGGGCAAGAGCACGATCCGTCCCTACCAGCGCGCCCTCGTCGGGCAGCTCGGCCTCGAATGGTCGGATTTCGCCGTGGTCACGCCGGACGTCTGGCGGAAATACCTGCTCGATTACGCCAGCCTCGGGCCGGCGCGGCGCTATGCCGGGACGCTGACCGGCCACGAGGTGGAGATCATCGACCGCAAGCTCGACCGTCACATGGCGGTGAAGGCCGCGGAGGGACGCATCTCGCACCTGCTCATCGACCGCTTCCGCTTCGACAGCTTCGCCGTCGATCCGGGCGCCGAGACCGGGAGCCAGCTCCTCACCCGCTTCGGTCACCGGGTCTACATGCAGTTCATGATCACGCCGCCGGAGGCTACCGTGGAGCGGGCGTGGAAGCGCGGCGAGCAGTTCGGTCGCTACAAGGCGGTGGAAGACCTGCTGGCGCACAATGTCGAGGCCTATACCGGCATGCCGCGACTGTTCTTCACCTGGGTCCTGCGCTCCGACAAGGAAGTCCATTTCGAGTTTCTGGACAACAGCGTTCCCGATGGCGAACGACCGAGGACCATCGCCTTCGGCGTCAACGGCACCATGAACATCCTCGACCTGAGGTTCATCTTCGACATCGAACGCTATCGCAAGATCGACATCAACGCGCGATCGGCCGACGAGGTCTATGCCGATGCGGGCTCGATGGAGCCGCGGCAGAATATGGGCTTTCTCCGCGACTGCGTCCGCCGGATGACGACGATCCGTTTCGCCGATCATGCGACGGGACGCGTCTATGCCCGCCTGGACCGGGGCCGTCTCAGCAACCTCGCCACGGACATCGTCCCGCGCTCGGCGGAAGATCCGGATCTGCAGGCCGCCCTGGTGGCGATGGGCGTCCCGGTGGACCGGTCCGGCCCGCTCTCGGCCGTCCCTCAGCCTGACGAATGGCTGCGGCCGGGCGAGGCCCCGACCCTGGGCAGATGGGGTAATGCAGCGTCCCACTGAGGTCGTTCTGAACCTTCAACTCGGTCCGCACGGAAACAGGTGATGGAAGGTCCCTCTTTGATGGTGGAATAGCTGCCCTCGACGGCGCCAGAACACGGTCGGGCTCTGCTGCACCCGCTAAGTCGATGACCCGAACCGCAGATTCGTACCCACCCGTGGATGCGTCGGACGCTCGCCGAAAGCTCGTTCATCCT
The DNA here is from genome assembly GCF_042679825.1 of Methylobacterium marchantiae. Taxonomy (NCBI): domain Bacteria; kingdom Pseudomonadati; phylum Pseudomonadota; class Alphaproteobacteria; order Hyphomicrobiales; family Methylobacteriaceae; genus Methylobacterium; species Methylobacterium marchantiae. Next base: position 3,847 of record NZ_JBHTND010000018.1, read on the forward strand.
CCGACATGCATTGGCCGCATGTCTGGTCGAAGGAATGTGGTATATCAGTTTGCGCTGCACCATGACATATAGGATGGGTAACACGCCCTCAGGAGCCCACCATGCTCGCCACCATCGTCGCCGCCGTCCTCTGCATGATCGTCCTTCAGGTGCTTCTCGTCGTGAAGGTCGCGGACTTCCTGTCGGTGCGCGCCGACAAGAGCCGCGCCGAGAGCCGCGATTACGTGACGGGCTCGGCCGGCCGCTTCACCGGCATCGCCTGAACGGTCCGGCGTCCGGGGCAATCGACTCTCTTCCGCATCGCGCGTTCTCCCCTGACGGAAAGAGCGCGGTACCGTGCCGTTGGCCGATACCGCGCTGAGTCAGGAGGAGTTTCACGTCGTGCGCAAAAGCCGGGAGGTCGAGACAGCCGGCTTCCGCTTCGTTCGAGGGCCGGTCACTCGGCGGCGATCCTCCGGACCGCGCCGATAGCCCCCGATTCCGAGATCCTGAGCCTGTCGCTCTCGGAATATCCGAGGACGTCGCGCAGGATTTCTTCCGTATGCTCGCCCAGCAGAGGCGAGCGCTTGACCTCGACCTGACTCGCCGAGAGCCTGATCGGGTTGCCAACGGTCAAGTATTTGCCGCGCTCGGGATGGTCGATCTCGACCACCGTGCCGGATTTCCGCAGCGACTCGTCCTCGGCGATCTCCTTCATCGAGAGGATCGGTCCGCAGGGGACGTGGAGCGCGTTGAGGATTTCCATCGCCTCGAACTTGGTCTTGGACATGGTCCAGGCCTCGACGCGCGTGAAGATCTCGTTGAGATGCGGCAGGCGGCCCTTCGGGGTCGCGTAGTCCGGGTCCGTCTTCCAGGTCGGCTCGCCGATGACGTCGCAGATCGGTTCCCAGACCGCACCCTGGGCGATGAAGTAGATGTAGGCATTGGGATCGGTCTCCCAGCCCCTGCATTTCAGGATGCGCCCCGGCTGGCCGCCGCCCGAATCGTTGCCGGCACGGGGCACCGAATCGCCGAAGCCGATCCCCTCGCCATACTGGCTGTATTCCTTGAGCGGCCCCCGCTCGAGCCGCTGCTGGTCGCGCAGCTTGACCCGGCACAGGTTGAGGACGCCGTCCTGCATGGCGCAATCGACCCTCTGCCCGAGGCCGGAATGGGTCCTCTGATAGAGCGCGGTGACGATGCCGAGGGCGAGGTGGAGGCCCGTGCCGGAATCGCCGATCTGCGCCCCGGACACCATCGGGATGTCGGTGCGGAAGCCCGTGGTGGAGGCCGCTCCGCCGACGCATTGGGCGACGTTCTCGTAGACCTTGCAATTCTCGTAGGCGCCCGGCCCGAAGCCCTTCACCGAGGCGAGGATCATCCGCGGATTCGCGGCGTGGATCGCCTCCCAGGTCAGGCCCATCCGGTCGAGGGCGCCGGGAGCGAAGTTCTCCACGAGGACGTCGCATTCCTTCACCAGGCGCCACATCACCTCGATCCCCTTGGGGTTCTTGGTGTCGAGGGTGATCGAGCGCTTGTTGTGGTTCAGCATCGTGAAATAGAGGCTGTCCACATCCGGGATGTCCTGAAGCTGCTGACGCGTGGCGTCGCCGACTCCCGGACGCTCGACCTTGATCACATCGGCGCCGAACCAGGCCAGCAACTGCGTGCAGGTCGGCCCGGACTGGACATGGGTGAAGTCGAGGATCTTCACGCCTTCGAGGGCATTCATGGGGCTCACCCGGTTCTGGGGCGATGAGGGGGCGACGGCCGGATTCACGGCCGTCGGGTTCGATGTGAGGGCGTGCTCCTCCCCGGTGTCGCGACCGTCGTCTCACAATTCGCGGGCATCGCGGGTCCCTTCCCCTGGAAGGAGAGGGAGCGCGCCACGCCCGTACCGGGGAGCGCCGCCTACAAGGGACGTGTGTCAGGCGGGCTTCTTCTTCACCGTGCTGGTCGGGTTGAGGCTGCCGATATTGCCGCTCTCGGTCCCGGCCTGAGGGTCGATCACCGCGTTGATGAGCGTCGGGCGGCCCGAATCCATCGCGGCGTTGACGGCCTGGGACAGTTCGTCCGGCGTCGTCGCGTTGACGCCGACTCCGCCGAAGGCCTCCATCATCCGGTCGTAGCGCGAGTCCCTCACGAACACCGTGGTGCCGGGATCGCGGCCGGTCGGGTCCGTATCGGTGCCGCGATAGATGCCGTTGTTGTTGAACACGACGATGCAGACCGGCAGGTTGTAGCGGCAGATGGTCTCCACCTCCATGCCGGAGAACCCGAAGGCGCTGTCGCCTTCCACCGCGAGGACCGGCTTTCCGGTCTCGACCGCGGCGGCGATGGCGAAGCCCATGCCGATGCCCATGATGCCCCAGGTGCCGACGTCGAGGCGCTTGCGCGGCTGGTACATGTCGATGATGCCGCGGGCGAGATCGAGGGTGTTGGCGCCCTCGTTGACGAGGATGGCGTCCGGCCGCTCGGCGATGATGGTCTTCAGCGCGCCCAGAGCGCCGTGGAAGTCCATCGGCGTCGAGTTCTTGCGCAGCTTCGACGCCATCTTGGAGAGGTTCTCCTCCTTCTTGGCGGAGATGGCATCGGTCCAGGATTTCGGCGGGGCCTGCCAGTCGCCCTTCATGCCGTCGAGGAGCGCGGTCACGCAGGAGCCGATGTCGCCGACGATCGGCGCGACGATCTCGACGTTGGAATCCATCTCCTTCGGCTCGATGTCGATCTGGATGAACTTCTTCGAGCCGGGAGCGCCCCAGGTCTTGCCCTTGCCGTGCGAGAGCAGCCAGTTCAGGCGTGCGCCGACCAGCAGGACGACGTCGGCCTCCTTGAGGACGAGGGAGCGGGCCGCACCCGCCGATTGCGGATGGGTGTCGGGCAGCAGGCCCTTGGCCATGCTCATCGGCACGTAGGGAATGCCGCTGGTCTCCACGAGGGCGCGGACCTCGTCGTCGGCCTGGGCGTAGGCGGCACCCTTGCCGAGGACGATGAGCGGGCGCTTGGCGCTCTTCAGGACGTCCAGGGCGCGCTTGATGGCGGAGGGAGCCGGCAGCTGGGCCGGAGCCGCGTCGATGACCTTCACCAGCGATTTCGCGCCGGCCTCGGCCTCCATCACCTGGGAGAAGAGCTTGGCGGGCAGGTCGAGATAGACGCCGCCCGGGCGGCCGGACACCGCGGCGCGGATGGCGCGGGCGACGGCGATGCCGATATCGGCGGCGTGCAGGACGCGGAAGGCCGCCTTGCACAGGGGCTTGGCGATGGCGAGCTGGTCCATCTCCTCGTAATCGCCCTGCTGCAGATCGACGATCTCGCGCTCGGACGAGCCGGAGATCAGGATCATCGGGAAGCAGTTGGTGGTGGCGTTGGCGAGCGCCGTCAGGCCGTTGAGGAAGCCGGGCGCCGAGACGGTGAGGCAGATGCCGGGCTTCTTGGTCAGGAAGCCCGCGATGGCGGCGGCGTTGCCGGCATGCTGCTCATGGCGGAAGGAGATCACGCGCATGCCCGCCGCCTGGGCGAGGCGGCCGAGATCGGTGATCGGAATGCCGGGCACGCCGTAGATCGTCGTGATGTCGTTGAGCTTCAGCGCGTCGATGACGAGATGGAAGCCATCGGTGAGTTCCGGCTCCGCCGCAACGTCGACGTCGATTCTCTGGGCCAAAGCGGACATCGTGTTCTCTCCCTGGTTCTTTGATGTTTTGTTCTGGTTGACGACCCGCGCGGCAGGCGGACCGATGACGCGACTCCCGCGCGGGGCGGCGACGGAGCCCCGCCGCGCAGGAGCGATATCGTGGACCGGCGGGTCGCTCCGGTCCGAAACCGTCGGCGGAGCTAGAGTGCCGCGAGCGAACCCATTCGGGGGCCGGGGACTTGTCGAGGGCCAGGGACTTGCCTGCAGGCGCTGTTCATTGACGTTTCCTCCCGATCGGTCCGCATTTTTCTTGTGGCGGATCCAAAAATTTATGATCTCTTCAAGCAAAGGTCGCTTCACGACTTGGAATGCCCGAACGAAAGCCTTCCTCCCAGAATCGGTTGGCATCTGAACTATATTGCAGATTCACCGTTCCGCCTGTATGAACCCGAATCGTCCCTGCCCTCTCGCGGGGACGGTCCGCCAGTGATCCGGCGCCTCGATCCGTGCTTGAAGTTCCATTCTCTCCCCGATTATTGGTGGCATACCAAATACCAAGTGTCAAACGGATTTGCACGATCTTGCCGATCGAGGGGAATGCTGGAAGGCGGGCGGTTAGCGAAGGGGCATCGCTCGCTGTCCCGCGATAAAGCGAATCTCGCAGGTTGCTTCTGCGATAGTGACGCAGACCGTGACGCTATTCTTGTGTTGAGACACTTCTTGCGCTCAAAGCGTTCCTTGTATTCCAAACTCGGGTTTGGCATGCTTCACACCATGTGTGCTCGACCATGTGTGCTCGACCATGCGTGCGAGTTGAAATCGTTCCAGGTGCCCAAAATGGTCAAAAACGACACGTTTCAAGTAAAGCCCATCGTTGCGACCTCGAGCTTGCGTGCACTTGCTTATGATGCGCTCAAAGAAGCGATCACCAACATGAACATCTATAACCAGCGCGAGGAAGTGCGGCTGGACGAGCGAAAACTGTCCCTGAACCTCGGGGTCAGCCGTACGCCGGTCCGCGAAGCGCTGACGGTGCTGGAGCAGGAGGGCTTCGTTCGGTTCGAGGCCCGGCGCGGCGTCTTCGTCATCAAGAAGTCGAAGAAGGAGATCGTCAGCATGATCCAGGCCTGGTCGGCCCTGGAGAGCATGGCCGCCCGCCTCGCCTGCGAGCGCGCCACCGACGAGCAGCTGCATGGCCTGCGCGAGCATTTCCCCGAATTCTACGAGGGACGCCCGTCCGACCACCTCGACGAATACTCGGAAGCCAATATCCGCTTCCACCAGAAGATCATCTCGCTCGGCCAGTGCGACGTGATCAAGGACATCACCAGCAACCTGCTGATGCATGTCCGCGGCATCCGCAACACCGCCCTCCGCCAGGGCGACCGCGCCGCCAACTCGATCAAGGAACACGTGGCGATCATCAAGGCGCTGGAAGCCCGCGACGCGGAATTGGCCGAACGCCTGGTGCGGGAACATGGTCTGGGCCTCGCCAGCCATGTGGAGAAATACGGCGATTACCTCGACTGAAGGTCGATGCGCATTTGTCCGCCACGAGGTCGAGGGCCGGAATCCGGCTCGCCGGTCTCGTCTCCGGACGGAGTGAAGGCGCCCCTACGACATTGTAGAGTTTGGAAGATTCCGCGGCTGCCCGCACTGGCGAAGGGCGGGGCCCGCCGCCATAATGGGTGACGGCCCGCGGCCGGTCGCGGCGTCGGGCCGGGAAGGTGCGGATCGGGTCATGCTCACCACTGCGTCGAATGCTCCTTCCGTCGAGGAGAAGCCTCTGGAGAAGGCGCTCGGCCACCAGATCAGGCTGCTGCGCCGGGAGCGGGATCTCTCGGTGGCCGATCTCGGGAATGCCGCCGGCATCTCCCTGGGGATGGTGTCGAAGATCGAGAACGGCGCGATCTCGCCCTCGCTCTCCTCCATCAACGCCATCGCAACGGCGCTGAATGTGCCGATCACGGCCCTGTTCTCGGCTTTCGAAGAGCGGCGGGACTGCTCCCACGTCAAGCGGGGCCAGGGCGTCGTCATCGAGCGCCGGGGCACCAAGGTCGGCCATATCTACGAGTTGCTCGGGGCCGGGATCGGCGGCGAGGTCGCCCTCGAACCCTACCTGATCACCCTCGAGACCGAGGCGGAGGCCTATACCAGCTTTCGTCACGTCGGCACCGAGTTCATCTACATGCTCACCGGCGAGATGATGTATCACCATGCGGGAGAAGACTATCATCTCCTGCCGGGCGACTCGTTGCTGTTCGATTCCAACGGCTTGCACGGTCCGGCCAGGCTGTTGCAGACGCCGATGACCTACCTCTCGATCATCGTCTACCCACGCGGCTGACGGACTGCTTCGGCGATTCGGTCGAGATCGTCTTAAATGGCGGATATGGCCCGGTTCGAGCGAGTGTTTTCGCACCTATGCCGCGTCCGCGAATCCGGCAGCCGTCTCGACGGCTGCCCGCCCGCGAGCGGAACATCGCGCCCAAGGAACAAACTCTACCATCGGGTTAACGGAACCCTTGCAGAACACTTGCGGAACGTCTACCGTGTTCGTGTTTTGTTTCGTCAGGCATTCGCCGCAGCTTGGCTTCAGTGGAAGAGTGATCTGTATGTTGACGCGTAAACAGCTGGATCTTCTCCAATTCATCCAGCAACGGATGCAGGAGAGCGGCGTGCCTCCGTCGTTCGACGAGATGAAGGACGCCCTCGACCTGAAGTCGAAATCGGGCATCCATCGCCTGATCACGGCGCTCGAGGAGCGTGGTTTCCTGCGGCGCCTTCCGAACCGTGCCAGGGCGATCGAGGTGATCCGGATGCCGGAAAGCCTCGCCGGCGCTCCCGCGCCTCGTCCCGTTTCCGCTCCCGCAGGCGAGGTTCGCCGCTTCACGCCGAGCGTCGTCGAAGGCGGGCGATCGAAGGCAATGCCGTCGGTCCGTCAACCCACCGCCCAGGCTCAGGACGAGAGCGGACGGGCCATCACCATCCCGGTCATGGGTCGCATCGCGGCCGGTACGCCGATCTCGGCGATCCAGAACCAGAGCCATTCGGTGACGCTGTCACCCGACTTCCTAGCCGGCGGCGAGCATTACGCGCTCGAAGTGCGCGGCGATTCGATGATCGAGGCGGGCATCCTCGACGGCGATCTGGTGGTCATCAAGAAGCAGGACACCGCCAATACGGGCGACATCATCGTCGCCCTCATCGACGACGAGGAGGCGACGCTGAAGCGCCTGCGCCGGCGCGGGTCGTCCATCGCCCTCGAAGCCGCGAATCCCGCCTACGAGACCAGGGTACTCGGCCCCGATCGGGTCCAGATCCAGGGACGCCTCGTCAGCCTGGTGCGCCGCTACTGATCCTGGTCCGGAGAGACGTCCGCTGACGGCTCGCCGTCCTCGGCTTCGGCATCCGGCGTCTTCGATGGTGCCGTCTGTGTCGAAGGCTTCGGCGCCGGTTCGGGCCATGCTCGGCGCCATGGCGGTCGAGATCCGGGCTCTCTCGCCGATGTCGCGACCGGACCGTCCGGCGTGAAGCGTATCGCCGTCGCCCCTCGGGCGGCGAGATAGGCCCGATCGATGACGAGGCTGGCCCGGCATCCCGGCGGCGCATCCCGGCGGGCAATGACGATCGTCGCTCGCGCGCAATCCTCGGCGAAGGCCCGCTTGTCCTTGACGAGGGCGATGGCTCGACCCGGCTCCGTCTCGATCGTGCAGCCGATCGGGTCGCAGCGGCTTCGATCCGACGCCGATACCGCGCCGGCTTTCCGCGAATCGCCGTCCGCCTTGAGCCATTGTTCGAGGACGAAATCCGGCGGCTTGCCGAGGATGGCCAGTCGCCCGTCCCGATCGCGCAGTGCGGCGCCCGTTCCCTCGCGGTCCACATAGAGATCGTAGCGCTGCGGCGTCGCCGCCAGCACCATGCCGATTCCGGCGGGGGCGAGCCCGATCCAGCGCAGATGCGAGACCGGCACGGTCAGCAGCAGGAGGGCGATGGCGAGCAGGCCGAGCGCCGTGCTGCCATAGGCCGGGACGACGAGGGTGGCGTGGCCGAACCCGCTGATCCATCCGGAGATCGTGAGCATTCCGCGCACCGCGAGCCCCATCGCCCACCAGACCGGCTGATCGAGGGCGAAAGGATAGGCGAGGATCCCGAGGACCGCCGCCGGCATCACCGCGAGGGAGACGAGCGGCAGCGTGAGGGCGTTGCCGACGATGCCGAAGGGCTGGACGGTCTGGAAATGGTAGGTGGCGAAGGGGGCTGTCGCGATCTGCGCCACCAGGGTCGTCGCCAGGGTGCCGACGACCGCGACGATCACGAAGCGGAAAGCGCGGGCGAGAAGACCGTGGCCCTCCCGCTGAGGCATCCAGCGGTTGAGCGCGGTGGCGCAGGCGATGAGGCCGGCGACGGCCCCGAAGGACATCTGGAAGCTCGGGCCGAGCAGGCCTTCCGGCTCGCGTGCGAGCGCGATCAGGGCGGCCAGCGCGAGATTGCGCATGCTCAGGGCCGGTCGATCCACGAGGATCGCGCCGAGCATCACCAGGGTCATGATCAGCGAGCGCTCTGCGGCGATGTCCCAGCCCGAGAAGACGCAATAGGCGGTGACGCCCACCATGGCGAAACCGGCGGCGATCTTCTTGATCGGCCAGGTCAGGGCGAGGCCCGGCACCAGGGCGAGGAGCGCGCGCACGAGCCAGAACACCACGCCTGCGGCGAGCACCATGTGCAGCCCCGAGATCGAGACCACGTGGTAGATCCCGGCCGCCCGCAGGATGTCGTTGGTCTCGGCGTTGATGAGGCCGCGCTTGCCGGTGACCAGGGCGGCCGCCACGGCGCCGGCCTGCCCGCCATTGGCATCGGTGATGCGCCGCGTCAGGGCGTTGCGCGCATCGTCCACCGCGGCCGCCACCGAGACGGTCCAGGGCATCGGTCTGGGCGGGGGTTTGACCTCGATCTTGCCGACGAGGGAGCCGACGGCGCCGATCCCGCGAAAGTAGGCGTCGCGGGCGAAATCGTATCCGCCGGGGCGTGCCGCCTCGGGTGGCGGCAGGAGCCGGGCGGTCGCCGAGATGAAATCGCCAGGCTTCAGCGCGAGGGCCCGCTTATAGGAGACGCGGACCCGGGTCGGACGCCGCTCCGGTGCGAGGGTACCGAAGCTCTCGACGCGGACGATCAGGCGCGCACCGACCTCGCGCTCGTCCAGGGCTTCCACGAGGCCGGTGAGCGGTGCGATCGTCGTGCGGGCGAGGACGGGCGCCGCCACGCGGTCCAGGCGCAGGATCGCGGCGGAAAAGCCGAGGAAGGATGCGGCGAGGCCGAGAACGACGGCGAGGGCGACGGGCCTCGCGCCGAGGAACGGGACGCCGGCGGAGAGCAGGGTCGCGACGAGGAGGGGCGCGACGAGGGACGGTTGGCCATCCGTCGCCGTGAAGCAGACGAGGATGCCGGCACCGAAGGCCACGGCCAGCCACGGGAACAGCCGCCTCTGCTCGACTTCGCGGACGAGGCCCCGACGCCACCACTCCTTCGCGGCATCGCCGAGCACGGAGAGCGAGCGCCGGCGGCTCCACGCGGCGGCGTTCGCACCCATCGCCCGTGCGCTGCCCTGCGCCATGCCCGGTTGCGCCCCTCCGCGGGTTCACGCTCGATCGCGGTCATGCTCGAAGCGTGAGGAATGCCGTGCGAGCGAGGGTCCGCCGCCGAGCATCGGTGCGACGGTTTTCTTAACGCCACCGCAAACGCATGCTACATGCGCGGCTCCGGGCCGGTCGATCCGCCCTCCCACCTTCACGCACAAGTTTAGCCGCCCGATGTCGTCACCCGTCGTTACGCGTTTTGCCCCCTCCCCCACGGGCTACCTGCATATCGGGGGAGCCCGAACGGCGCTCTTCAACTGGCTCTACGCCCGCCATTTCGGCGGCCGCATGCTGCTGCGCATCGAGGACACCGATCGGGAGCGCTCCACGCAAGGGGCCATAGACGCGATCCTCGACGGCCTGCGCTGGCTCGGCCTCGATTGGGACGGGGACGTGGTCTATCAGTTCGCCCGCGCGGCGCGGCACCGGGAGGTCGCCGAGAGCCTGCTGGCCTCGGGCAACGCCTATCATTGCTACGCCACGCCGGACGAACTCACCGCCATGCGCGAGGCCGCCCGCGCCGAGGGCCGCCCTATGCGCTACGACGGCCGCTGGCGCGATCGTGATCCCTCCGAGGCACCGGCCGGCGTGAAGCCGGTGATCCGTCTGCGCGCGCCCGCCGAGGGCGAGACCGTGGTGGAGGATCAGGTCCAGGGCCGCGTCACCTGGGCCAACAAGGATCTGGACGATCTCGTCCTGCTGCGTTCGGACGGCAACCCGACCTACATGCTCGCCGTCGTCGTCGACGACCACGACATGGGTGTCACCCATGTGATCCGCGGCGACGACCATCTCACCAACGCCGCCCGCCAGGGCCAGATCTACGACGCGCTGGGCTGGTCCGCGCCGATCATGGCGCATATCCCGCTGATCCATGGGGCGGATGGCGCCAAGCTGTCGAAGCGTCACGGGGCGCTGGGCGTCGATGCCTATCGCGACCTCGGATACCTGCCCTCCGCCCTGCGCAACTACCTCGTCCGTCTCGGCTGGAGCCATGGCGACCAGGAGGTCTTCTCGACCGATGAGATGATCGCGGCCTTCGATCTCGGTTCGATCGGCCGCTCGGCCGCCCGTTTCGATTTCGCCAAGCTCGAAAACCTCAACGGCGTCTACATCCGCGGCGCCGACGATGCCGCTCTGGTCGATGCGATCGAGACGATCCTGCCGGTGCTCGCCCCCGAGCGCGGCTTGCCCGGCACTTTGTCGCCGGATCTGCGCGCGAAACTCGGGGCTGCGATGCCCGGCCTGAAGGAGCGCGCCAAGACCCTCGTCGAACTCCTCGATAGCGCCTACTACCTCACCGCATCGCGCCCCCTCGCCCTCGACGACAAGGCGAAGGCTCTTCTCGGCGACGAGGCCCGCCGGCGTCTCGCCGCGATCCTGCCCGTCCTCGCCGACCTGCCGGAATGGAATGCGGCCTCCACGGAAGGCGCGGTTCGCGGCTTCGCCGAGAAGAACGCGCTCAAGCTCGGCCTGATCGCCCAGCCCCTGCGCGCCGCCCTGACCGGGCGGGCGACCTCTCCGCCGGTCTTCGACGTGATGGCCGTGCTCGGGCGCGAGGAATGCCTCGGCCGCCTCGGCGACCAAGCCTCGGCCGAGTGACAGATCGGCCCGGTTTTCGCTTGAGCGGCCGGGTGGCGAGGGGGATCGGTTGAAGGCGGTCGGCCGATCCGCTAACCCGATAGGCGTGTGAGCACCTGCAGCATAACTCTGCCGGTGCGCTCCGGGGTCGGGTGGCGGATGTCGCCACGCGGGCCGGCGCTACCCTCCGCCAAGGTCTGCCTTCTGCCAAGAAAGGGTCCACGTCTCCATGAGCGCCTCCAGCACGATCTCCGTGGGCGACAACCAAGTCGATCTGCCGATCAAGACCGGCACGATCGGACCTGACGTCATCGACATCGGCAAGCTCCACGCCAAGACCGGCATGTTCACCTTCGATCCGGGCTTCACCTCCACCGCCTCCTGCGAATCGAAGATCACCTATATCGACGGCGATGCCGGCGTCCTCCTGTATCGCGGCTACCCGATCGAGCAGATCGCCGAGCAGGGCGACTTCCTCGAGACCTGCTACCTCATGCTGTTCGGCGAATTGCCGACCCCCGCCCAGAAGGCGGATTTCGACTACCGGGTCACGCGCCACACCATGGTGCACGACCAGATGAACCGCTTCTTCCAGGGCTTCCGCCGCGACGCCCACCCGATGGCGATCATGGTCGCCTGCGTCGGCGCGCTCTCGGCCTTCTATCACGACTCGACCGACATCTCGGACGACAAGCAGCGGATGATCGCCAGCCTGCGCATGATCGCCAAGATGCCGACGCTGGCGGCGATGGCCTACAAGTATTCCATCGGTCAGCCGTTCGTGTATCCGAAGAACGACCTCGACTATACATCGAACTTCCTGCGGATGTGTTTCGCGGTGCCGTGCGAGGAGTTCGTGGTCAACCCGATCTACGCCCGTGCGCTGGACCGGATCTTCATCCTTCATGCCGACCACGAGCAGAACGCCTCGACCTCGACCGTTCGGCTGGCCGGTTCTTCCGGCGCCAATCCCTTCGCCTGTATCGCCGCCGGCATCGCCTGCCTGTGGGGACCCGCCCATGGCGGCGCCAACGAAGCGGCGCTGAAGATGCTGGAAGAGATCGGCACTCCCGACAACGTGGCGAAATACGTCGCCAAGGCCAAGGACAAGAACGACCCGTTCCGCCTGATGGGCTTCGGTCACCGAGTCTACAAGAACTACGATCCGCGCGCCCGCATCATGCAGAAGACCACCCACGAGGTGCTGGCCCAGCTCGGCATCAAGGACGATCCGCTGCTCGAAGTCGCCGTGCAGCTGGAGCAGATCGCCCTGAAGGACGAGTACTTCATCGAGAAGAAGCTCTACCCGAACATCGATTTCTACTCGGGCATCACCCTCAAGGCGATGGGCTTCCCGACTTCGATGTTCACGGTGCTGTTCGCCCTCGCGCGGACGGTCGGCTGGATCGCCCAATGGGCCGAGATGATCGAGGATCCCTCGCAGAAGATCGGCCGCCCGCGCCAGCTCTATATCGGCCCCGACAAGCGCGAATACGTGCCGATCGGCAATCGCGGCTGAGCGCCAAACTCGCTCCTCGTCGCATGGCGAGGAGCGAGTATAGCCGTCCATGCGGGGGGCAGTGGTCGCGGACTCCCGCTCGAAGGCCGACCCGAAGCACATGGTCGAATGCCGCCGTATCACCCGGTTTCGCACTCGGGTCATCCGATGACGATCTGCCCTCACGTGAGAACGGATGAGCGAGCCCGACGAAGACCGCAGCAAGCTCGTCGCCAACGAGCGCTCCAAGCTGACGGCGACCTATGTGAACGGGCTGGCGATCGCCCTGTTCGCCGTCGGAGGCTTGGCCCCGATGTTCGCTCGGCGCGGCGCTTCACCCGGCGATGTCGGCCGATCCTGGCTTACGCTGTCGATCTCCCTGCTTTGCTGATGTGCCAGCGCGGCCCTACATTGGATGGCCAGAGGCTTTCTCCGGGAGCTACGGTGATGGACTACACATCCTGACCATGCTGCTGTTTCCCCTCGGTGCGCTGGCACTGGGTATGGGCACGCTGTGGTTCGCACGTCGGGCGCAGTGACGGCCGACACGCCGGCGTAGGCTTCAGTAGAAGACCCGACGGCCTCCAGCGGTATCGATGCCGCCTCTCGAAGCGGCAACAAAAAAGGCCGCCCTCCCGGGCGGCCTTTTCGTATCGGCGATGATCCGTTCGAGGATCAGCGCGAATAGAACTCGATGACGAGGTTCGGTTCCATCTGGACCGGGTAGGGAACCTCGCTGAGGCTCGGCACGCGGGTGACGCGGGCGGTCATCTTGGCATGATCGACCTCGATGTAGTCGGGCACGTCACGCTCGGGCAGCTGCGCGGCGACGACGACGATCTCGAGCTGCTTCGAGGAATCCTTCACCTCGATCACGTCACCCGGCTTCACGAGGAAGCTGGCGATGTTCACGCGGCGGCCGTTCACCTTCACGTGGCCGTGGTTCACGAACTGGCGGGCGGCGAAGGGGGTCGGCACGAACTTGGCGCGGTACACGACCGCATCGAGGCGACGCTCCAGCAGGCCGATCAGGTTCTCGCTCGAGTCGCCGCGCAGGCGGATCGCCTCGGCGTAGTAACGGCGGAACTGCTTCTCGGTGATGTTGGCGTAGTAGCCCTTGAGCTTCTGCTTGGCGCGCAGCTGCGTGCCGAAGTCGGACATCTTGCCCTTGCGGCGCTGGCCGTGCTGGCCGGGGCCGTACTCGCGGCGATTGACGGGGCTCTTCGGGCGGCCCCAGATGTTCTGGCCCATACGGCGATCGAGCTTGTGCTTCGCCTGAATACGTTTTGACATCGCGGTTCCTCTCAGCGAGTGAGATTGGTCGAGGAACGCGCCCTCCTCTTTCCGATAACGGCCCAGGGCCGAAGCGGAACGACAGAGCGGACATTGCCGCTCACGGGTGCGCTTGAAAAAGCTGCGGGGCCCCTCTCGGAGCCCCGTAACTGTCGCGGTGAATAGGCGACGGACGTCAGAAGGTCAATGCCGAGACGGCAACGGATCTATTGCAGGGCCAGCGGCATCGATTCCACGGCGACGTCGCCGACGCCCCTGGCATCGAGGGAACGACGTAGGGACGCGGTGATGCCGATGCCGCTGGTGAAGGCCGTGAGCCCGGGAGGGACGTCGTCGCGCGGGTCGCGCCGGGATGGGCCGAGAAGCTGCGTCACCCTGCGGGCGATGGCGGGGGCGGGATCGATCCAGGTCACCTGCCAGGGGGCGAGGCGCTGGAAACGCGCGAGCAGCAGCGGGTAATGGGTGCAGGCGAGGCAGACCACGTCCGTGCGCCGCCCGTCCTCGCTCTCCACGAAGCACGGTGCGATCTCGGCGGCGAGCGAGGAATCGTCCATGGGCCGGCCCGCGAGTTCGGCCTCGGCATAGGCGGCGAGATTGGGCGACCCGACGAGGGTGACCGAGCAGGCGCTCGCATAGGTCTCGATCAGATCGTGGGTATAAGGCCGCGCCACAGTCCCCGGCGTCGCCAGCAAGGTGATCAGGCGCGAGCGCGTCGCCTCGGCCGCCGGCTTGATCGGCGGTACCACGCCGACGAAGGGCGTCGAGAACTGTGCCCGGAGGGCCGGTAGCACCAGGGTGGAGGCGGTGTTGCAGGCGATGACGACGAGATCGGGGTCGTGGCGGGCGAGAAGCCGCGCCATCACCGCGAGCACGCGCTCCACCAGAGTCGATTCCGACAACCGGCCATAGGGAAAGGCAGCGTCGTCCGCGGCATAGACATAGCGTGCGTCCGGCCGTGCCCGCCGCACCTGATCGAGGACCGTGAGGCCGCCGAGCCCGGAATCGAAGACGAGGATCGTCGGCGCCCGCCGGATCTCGGCCGCCAGGGCCGCTGTCGTCGCTCCTGCCATCAGATCGATCCGCATACGAGTCTTGCCCGGACACTGTGCGTGGATGGACGAGTGTCGGGCAGTCAGGGTTAAGGCCGTGTCACTGCGGCGTTAAAAAGGCCCGGCTTTCTGTGGACCCGCCCCGCGACGATGGGCGCGGATCGCAAGCCGTTGTCGAAACGCGCGCGAGTCATATTTCCGCTTCGTCAAAGATGAGCGGAGTGATCGAAATGGCAGCGACGGCGGCAATTCGCGGGACCTTGCAGGATCGATCGGACAGGGCGGCTTTCCCGCCGCCTGACGTCTCTGCGAGGCCGGTCGACCGGGCCGCCTGGATCGCCGCCTTTCGCACGGTGCGGGACGAGACCGAGCGCCGTGCCGCACCGCTCTCTCCCGAAGATCAGCAGATCCAGTCCATGGCCGATGCCAGCCCGACCAAGTGGCACCGGGCCCATACCACGTGGTTCTTCGAGCAGTTCCTGCTGCGCGATCATCTGCCCGGCTTCCGCCTCTACGACGAGCGCCTGCACTACCTGTTCAATTCCTACTACGTCGCCGCCGGGCCTCGTCAGCCGCGCATCATGCGCGGCCTCATCACCCGGCCGACCGCCGAGGAGGTGGCCGGCTACCGCGCGCATG
This sequence comes from Methylobacterium marchantiae, assembly GCF_042679825.1. Lineage (NCBI taxonomy): Bacteria > Pseudomonadati > Pseudomonadota > Alphaproteobacteria > Hyphomicrobiales > Methylobacteriaceae > Methylobacterium > Methylobacterium marchantiae. The sequence goes on from NZ_JBHTND010000018.1 coordinate 19,153, forward strand.
TGGACCGCGCCGTGGAGGGGCTTCTGTCGGAGGCGTCCGACGAGACCCTCGACGCATTGCTGCCGATCCTCGAGATCGGCCTCTATCATGAGCAGCAGCATCAGGAATTGCTGATCACCGACATCCTCCACGCCTTCGCGCAGAACCCGCTGGCGCCGGTCTATGACGAGGCCTGGCGGTTCCCCAGGTCGCAGGCGAAGGCGGGTCTCGCCGAGCTCGCAGGCGGAGTGACGCGCATCGGGCATGACGGGAACGGCTTCTCGTTCGACAACGAATCGCCGCGTCACGAGACGCTGATCCTGCCCTGCGCGATCGACAAGGGCCTCGTCACCAACGCCCAATGGCTCGCCTTCATCGAGGATGGCGGCTACGCCCGGCCCGAACTCTGGCTCTCGGATGGATGGCTCGCAGTCCAGGCCGAGGGCTGGGAGGCACCGGGATACTGGCAGCGCAACGAGGCCGGCCAGTGGTCCGTCATGACGCTGGCCGGACGGATGGGCATCGATCTGAGTCTGCCCGTCACCCATGTCAGCTACTTCGAGGCGGATGCCTATGCCCGCTGGGCCGGGCGCGACCTGCCGACGGAGTTCGAATGGGAGGCGGCGGCCAATGACGGGCTCCTCGACGATGCCTTCGGCCTCGTCTGGCAATGGACCCGCTCGGCCTACGTGTCCTATCCGGGCTACCGCCCGGTCTCCGGTGCGCTCGGCGAGTATAACGGCAAGTTCATGTCGAACCAGTTCGTGCTTCGCGGCTCTTCCGTAGCGACGTCGGAAGGACATGCCCGGATCGGTTATCGGAACTTCTTCTATCCCCACCAGCGTTGGCAGTTCACGGGGCTTCGCCTGTCGAATTACCGCGACTGAGTACCGTCTTCTTTCCTTATGCGTATGCGTCCTTCGGAGACCTGCCCGTGACCATCAATCCCGTCTTCACGGACGCCACACCCCTCTCCGCGGTCGCTCCGGAGCAGCAGTTCCTGGACGATGTGCTGGTGGGCCTCGCAGCGGCACAGAAGTTCGTTCCGGCGAAGTATTTCTACGACGAGATCGGCTCGGATCTGTTCGAGGCGATCACCCGCCAGCCGGAATACTACCCGACGCGGACCGAGATCGGCATCCTCGACGCGTCGGGGCCGGACATCGCGGCGGTTCTGCCGGCCCAGGCGAATCTCGTCGAATTCGGCAGCGGTTCCACGGTGAAGGTTCGGCGGCTCCTCTCCCATCTCAGAGACCTTGCCGCCTACGTGCCGGTGGACGTCTCGGAGAGTTTCCTGCGGAGCGAGGCGGAGACGCTGTCGGGCGATTTTCCGAATCTGTCGATCCTGCCGGTGGCCGCCGACTTCACCCGGCCCTTCACCCTTCCCGAGGGCCTGTCCGATGGGCCGGTGGCGGGCTTCTTTCCGGGCTCGACGATCGGCAATTTCGAGCCTCCCCAGGCCGCCCACCTGCTCGCCCATTTCGGACGGGTCCTCGGGCGCGATGCCACCCTCATCGTCGGCGTCGACCTCGTGAAGGACAAGGCCGTGCTGGATGCGGCCTACGATGATGCGGCCGGTGTGACGGCGAGGTTCAACCTCAACCTGCTCGATCGTATCAACCGCGAACTCGGCGCCGATTTCGACACGGCGTCCTTCGCCCACCGCGCCTTCTTCGCTCCCGAGACCTCGCGGATCGAGATGCATCTCGTCAGTCTGCGCGCCCAGGAGGTGGTTCTCGCCGGTCGTCGCTTCGGTTTCTCGGCAGGTGAAACCATCCACACCGAGAACAGCTATAAATACACGATCGAGGGATTCCGCGGCCTTGCCGATCAGGCCGGCTGGAACGTGGCGCGGAGCTGGACCGACCCGCACCGCCTGTTCTCGGTCCATGCCCTCACCCGTCGGTGAGGATCAGGCCTTCTTCTCCAGCATCTGCTTGACCTGCATCAGCTGGTCCCAGACCGTCCCGGGTGTCGTGCCGAGGACCTCGAAACCTGCGCTGACGCCCCAGTAGATCCCGTAGCAGATGATCGGAACGAGGATCCAACCGAGGATCTCTTCGCCTCGCCGGCGGCGGATCCGACGGCGGCGGCGCTCCTCGCGCCGGGTCAGTTTCTGCGGCCGGGCAGGTGCGTGGGGCGCTTGGCCGGAGAGCGGCGTCAGGGGGCCCTCTTGCAGGTCGCTCATGGATAGTCCCCCATTGTCGCGAGCGGCCAGACGGTCCCACACACGTCCCGCCTCATCGGCGTGACCCGGCATGGAAGCCGGAATGTGTGGTGTCGCGTCGCGAGCCCCCTCGCATGATTCGACGTCGACCGGGCGCCGATGCACCCTTCCGAACGCGGTAGCTAGGACATCGGCCCGAAAAGTGGATGCCGCTTTTCCGAGAAAACCGATGCGAGACGTAAGCCTGAGCACCGCTCCGGACGCGATATCCGGGACGATGCTCTAGCGAGCGATCTCCCGCCTGTCGACCGGCACACCGTTCTTTTCGGCGCCGAACGAAAGCGGGGCACGGCCTCCCCGTCGTGAGGAAACCATGCCCCGTTCAACGAAACGACACCGGGTTCAGGCGCGGACGAGAGGCACCTTAGGCACGGTGCGGACGCCGCCCGAACCGCCCTTGTCGTCCTTCTTGGCCTCGTCCTTCTTGCGCGGAGCCGCCTTGGCCCGGCTGCGCTTGCGCTTGCCGCCGGCATTGGTGACGTCCTTTTCCGGCTTCGGCGTCACCGGACCGGCCGGGAACTCGAAGGCGAGCGCATCCTTCTGCGCGATCGTCTCCCCATTCTCGGCCTTCCTGAGCACGACGCGGACGGCACCGCCATCCTTGAGGCGCCCGAACAGGACCTCGTCGGCCAGCGGCGTCTTGATCGTGGTCTGGATCAGGCGAGCCATGGGCCGCGCGCCCATCGCCTCGTCGTAGCCATTCTCGGTCAGCCACTCGCGTGCCTCGTCCGAGAGTTCGATGGTGACGTTGCGGTCGGCGAGCTGCGCTTCGAGCTGAAGGACGAACTTGTCGACCACCTTGGCGACCACGTCCTTCGGCAGGTGTCCGAACGAGATGATCGAGTCGAGTCGGTTGCGGAATTCCGGCGCGAACAGCTTGTTGATCGCCTCCACGTCGTCTCCCGTGCGCTTCGTCTGGGTGAAGCCGTAGGCCGATTTCGCCAGATCGGACGCGCCCGCATTCGTCGTCATGATGATGATGACGTTGCGGAAATCCACCTGCTTGCCGTTGTGGTCGGTGAGCTTGCCGTGATCCATGACTTGCAACAGGATGTTGAACAAATCCGGGTGGGCCTTCTCGATCTCGTCGAGCAGCAGCACGCAATGCGGATGCTGGTCGATCCCATCGGTGAGCAGGCCGCCCTGGTCGAAGCCGACATAGCCGGGCGGCGCGCCGATGAGTCGGCTGACCGTGTGGCGCTCCATGTATTCCGACATGTCGAACCGCAGCATCTCGATACCGAGCGAGGCGGCAAGCTGCTTGGCGGCCTCCGTCTTGCCGACGCCGGTGGGGCCGGCGAAGAGATAGGAGCCGATCGGCTTGTCGGGATCGCGCAGGCCCGCACGGGCGAGCTTGATCGCCGAGGTGAGCGCCTCGATGGCGCTCGACTGGCCGTAGACAACGCGCTTCAGGTTCTCGGTGAGGTTCTTGAGAACCACCGCGTCGTCCTTGGAGACGGTCTTGGGCGGGATGCGGGCCATCGTGGCGATGGTCGCCTCGATCTCCTTCACGCCGATCGTCCGCTTGCGGCGGGCCTCCGGCACCAGCATCTGCGAGGCGCCGGTCTCGTCGATCACGTCGATCGCCTTGTCCGGCAGCTTGCGGTCGTTGATGTAGCGGGCCGACAGCTCCACCGCGGCCTTGACCGCCTCGGTGGTGTATTTGAGCTTGTGGAACTCCTCGAAATACGGCTTCAGGCCCTTCACGATCTCGATGGCGTCCGGGATCGACGGCTCGTTGACGTCGATCTTCTGGAAGCGCCGCACCAGGGCACGGTCCTTCTCGAAATACTGGCGGTATTCCTTGTAGGTGGTCGAGCCGATGCAGCGGAGCGAGCCGTTGGCGAGGGCCGGCTTCAGCAGGTTGGACGCGTCCATGGCCCCGCCGGAGGTGGCGCCGGCACCGATCACGGTATGGATCTCGTCGATGAAGAGCACCGCGTTCGGGTGGGCCTCGATCTCCTTCATCACCTGCTTGAGGCGCTCCTCGAAATCACCGCGATAGCGGGTTCCGGCGAGCAGCGTGCCCATGTCGAGGGAGAACACGGTCGCGTCGATGAGGACCTCGGGGACCTCCTTGTTGATAATCTTGCGGGCGAGCCCCTCCGCGATCGCGGTCTTGCCGACACCGGGATCACCCACCAGAAGCGGATTGTTCTTCTGGCGGCGGCAGAGGATCTGGATCGTGCGCTGGACCTCGCTCTCGCGGCCGATCAGCGGATCGATCCGCCCGTCGCGGGCCTTCTTGTTGAGGTTGACGCAATAGGCTTCGAGGGCGTCACCTTTCTTCTTGGTGCGGTTCTCACCCTCCTCGCCGCTCGGGCGCTCGGACGAGGATTCCTCCTCCGCACCACGGACGGGCTTCGGCTCGGACGCGCCGGGCCGCTTGGCGATGCCGTGGCTGATGTAATTGACCGCGTCGTAGCGGGTCATGTCCTGCTCCTGCAGGAAATAGGCGGCGTGGCTCTCGCGCTCGGCGAAGATCGCCACCAGCACGTTGGCCCCGGTCACCTCTTCCCGGCCGGACGATTGGACGTGGATGACCGCGCGCTGGATCACGCGCTGGAAGCCCGCCGTCGGCTTGGCATCCTGGCGTCCGTCGCCGATCAGGTTGGCGAGTTCGGTATCCACGTATTCGACGAGGCTGCGCTTGAGCGTATCGACCTCGACGTTGCAGGCCCGCATGACGGCCGCGGCATCCTGATCGTCGACCAGGGCGAGGAGCAGATGCTCCAGCGTCGCATATTCGTGCCGGCGCTCGCCGGCGAGCGCCAGGGCGCGGTGGAGAGCTTGTTCTAGGCTGCGAGAGAAGCTGGGCAAAAGCGGGTCCTCGTGTGGGGTGCCTATTTTTTTTCCATGACGCACTGGAGAGGATGTTGATGTTTGCGCGCGAAGTCCATGACCTGCGTCACCTTGGTCTCCGCCACCTCGTAGGTGAAGATCCCGCACTCGCCGACGCCGTTCTGGTGAACGTGCATCATGATCTGGTAGGCGTCTTCCTTCGACTTGTTGAAAAATTTTTCGACGACGTGCACGACGAATTCCATCGGCGTGTAATCGTCGTTGAGAAGGAGCACGCGGTACAGGCTCGGCCGCTTGGTCTTCGGCTTGGTCCGCGTGATGATCGCGGTGCCGGAACGGCCGTCGTCGTTGCCGCCGGGCCCGATCGGATCGGCGGATCGCGGAACCGGCATGGCGGCGCGCGGCGCATCGTCGTCACGGCGCGGGGCTAGCCGGCCCTGATCCATGACGTGAGACGCGGATAACCGCATCAGGTCGTCGAACATCGGAATAGCTGCGACCCCATTCTTGGCAGAGGAGTCCGGATGCGGGGTGAGAAGAACCGACCGGCTTCCCGAGGGCACGCCTGCGCGACGCACCTGCTGGATCGTTAATCTATAGGCCGTTTCCGGACTTCGCCAGTCGCCTGCGCGCACTTGTCCGCCGGCAGAGACGACCAGCGCCCCCACCGTCGGATGCATTCTCCCGTCCCGCCGCTCGCGGGGTGCCGTGCCGCACGAGAAAGGGCGATCGAGCCTCGCCCGATCGCCCCGAAACGTCATTCTCGAAAAGCGGGCCGTTCGCGCCCGCCGGGTCGCTCAGCTGGCGACGGGGAGATTGGTCTTGGTCAGCTCCTGGAGCGGCTTGCCGATCTCCTTGGCGAGTTCGCTGTACAAGCCGCCGACGAGCTTCGCCTGGGCGACCATGCGCTCATAGGAAGCCTTCATGAATTCGGCCTGGATTTCCATGGCGACCTGGGGGCTCTTCGCCTCGGCCAGCTTCTTCATGGTCGCGGTGCCGAGCTCGAAGGACTGCTTGGCGAAATCGGCCATTTCCAGGCCGGCGGTCTGGTTCGTCTTGGAGACGAGCGAGACGCTCTTCATCATGGAATCGACGCCGGATTTGTCGAAGGCGGGGATCTTGTCGAAGGGCTGGAACGTCATGAGATGCAAGATGCCCTCTCGGGCATTCCTCTGGAGCCGGACATCGACAAGGCCGCTCCCCCGACTCGCAGGATCGACCAGCACGCGTTCTATGTGCGATGCAGCATGTGACGTCAAGATCTATGTTGCACTGCAACAAAATCGCTCGATTAGTTGTGAACGCATTAACCGGGCCGTAACCGCGTCGACCTAGCCTGATTGACAGATGTTGCGAGGTAACGGCGGCGAGCCCGCCTCTCGCAGTGATGGTGCAGTGCAAGCCGGTCATCGATCGGTCGTCGAGGGCAGTAAGTCGTGATGCGTAGCGTTCCGAGTCGCCTCCGGACGACCCATGGCCTGCCGGCCCTCATCGCGGCGGCCGCTGTCCTCTCGGCGATCGCGTCACCGGCGGATGCCCGGCGCGGACATCACCATCGCAGCGGTGGAGGCTACAACCCGCCCTACGCTGCCATGGTGATCGACGTGAAGACCGGCCGCACCCTGCATGCGGTCAACGAGGATTCCCTGCGCCATCCCGCCTCGATCACCAAGGTGATGACGCTCTACATGCTGTTCGAGCAGCTCGAGCGCGGTCGCTTCAACCTCGATTCACCCCTGACCATCTCGAGCTTCGCCGCCGCGCAATCCCCGTCGAAGCTCGGCCTTCGGCCCGGCTCGACGATCGAGGTCGAGGACGCGATCAAGGCGATCGTGACGAAATCCGCCAACGACGTGGCCTGCGCCATCGGCGAGAACATCGCCGGTTCGGAGCCGAAATTCGCCGAGATGATGACCCGCAAGGCGCAGGCCCTGGGCATGACGCGGACCCATTACGCCAACGCCTCCGGCCTGCCCGACGCGGACCAGATCACCACGGCGCGCGACCTGACGATCCTCGCCCGCGCGATCCAGGACCGCTTCCCGCGCTACTACAAGTACTTCCAGACCCGCTCCTTCGCCTTCCGCGGCCGGGTCATCGGCAACCACAACCGCCTGCTCGGCAATGTCGAGGGCGTCGACGGAATCAAGACCGGATACACGCGCGATTCGGGCTTCAACCTGATGACGGCCGCCAAGTCCGACGACCGCCAGATCGTGGCGATCGTGCTCGGCGGCAAGTCGGGCGCCAGCCGCGACCGGATCATGGCCGACCTGGTGCGCAACAGCCTGCCCCGCGCCTTTGCCGGCAACCGCCAGACCCCGGCGGTGACGGAGGTCGCCGAGCGCGGTCGTCCGGCCGTCGTCGCCGACGCCACCTCGCGGACCCGCACCCAGGTCGCCTCGGCCGATGACGACGATGCCGAGGTCGAGACCACCGCCTCGACCCAGCCCCTCGACATCAGCCCGCGCCAGACCACGACGCCGGGCAGCGCCGGCGCCAAGTGGCGGACCGGCGCCCTCCCGGCCTCGGCCCAGGCCTATGCCCCCACCGCCGCGCCGGTCACCTTCCCGGGCGCGAAGGTCTCCGCCAGCGGCAAGACCGACGCCCGGCTCGCCTCCGTCGACGGCCCCCGTGCCGAACCGGCCGCCAAGGTTTCGCCCGGCACCAAGGTGACGCCCACCGCCTGGGTGATCCAGCTCGGCGCGATGGACGACGAGGACAAGGCGAAGTCGATGCTCTCGGATGCGCGCAGCCGTGCCGGCAGCGCGCTCTCCAAGGCCTCGCCCTACACCGTCAAGGTCGAGCATGGCGGCGCCACCCTCTACCGCGCCAGGTTCTCGGGCTTCGCCGAGCAGGAAGCCGCGCAGGACGCCTGCTCGACCCTGAAGCGCAACGGCTTCAACTGCTTCGCGACGCGGAGCTGAGCCGAGGTTCCGCTTCCGTCACCAGGGACGGGACGATTCTGCCGACATCGACGATGGCGCCGTTCGTGCCCTCGTCGAACCCTGCGGCCGTTTGCCGACAGGTTCGACTCGATCATTTTTCTGGCAACGCGCGTGGAGTATCAGCGATGTCGGTCCAAAAGCCTGTCTCGGGCCGCGTTGATGCGCGCCGCCCCCTCGACCGTTCCGCCCTGGTCGGGATGCCACCGTTTCATCAGCGTGCGATGAGCCGTGCGGATCTGCTGCAGGGTCGCCCCGCCCTGAAGCCCCAGGATCTGGTGGGCCTCCTCCTGCGTCATCGCCCCTGGATTCGCCGGACGGCGCGGCCGCGGGTCGGCATCTCGCTCAGCGTCTACACGCCCGGCGGCCGATCTGCCGTCGAGATACGTCTGTAGCCGGCGCGCGGCGATGCGATCGACCTTGCGGCACACCGCGAGGATCTGGATCAAGGCCGGCTCGGGCAGTTCCGACAACCGATGCCCGGCATAAGGGCCGATCTGCACGATCCCGTCCGCCGTCCGCCCGTCGGGCAGGACCTCGAACAGCACGATCGACGGTCGCGACACGGATGCGCGTGGAAGCATCCCGCGCAGGCGGGTGGCGAGGGCATCGACGCCGTCGAGAAACCAGAAGGCGACGCCGCCGAACAGGATCGCCAGCTCGATCCTGCCGCGAACGGCCGCCACACCTGCCAAAGCCAGAAGCGCGTAGCCACCGGCCCGCCTCACCACGCGCGGCGTGATCAGCCGCCCGAGACGCCGGGCGAGACGCGGCTTGGCGTCCTTGACGTACCACCACAGGACGAAGAGGGCGACGATGGCGGCGAGGATCGTCATCGGCGCATGTCATGATCGAGCGTCACCCGGCCGCCGACCCGGACCTTGAACCCGCCGACCTCGTGGAACTCGCCGTCGGAGCGTCGACGGGACGGGCTCCCACCCGGACACCCGTCTCGCGGAGGCAGGCGCACACCTTCGGGTGCATCGTCCGGGCACAGGCGCCGCGCTCCGTCGCCCGCCTGGACTGGCGGCGCGCCGAGCGTCAGGCCGACGCAGACGAGGAACTGGGGAACGCGGGACATCGCCGTCATCGTTGTTTCTTGCTTGGTTCTGATCGTGCGGGACTATCACGCTGCGGGGGATCCTACCCCAACGGAAGGGGCCGACGCGACACGAGACGCGGCAAAAGCCTCATTGCCGCGTCTCGGCCACATCCGCCGTGGTGACGCGGACCTTGCGGATGCGGCCGTCGCGCTCGACGGCGAGGTCGATGGCCTTGCCGATGCCCGCCGCTTCCATCGCGGCGGTGAGATCGGCCAGGCGATGCACCGGCTGGCCCCCTGCGCCGACGATGACGTCGCCGATCGTCCCGGTCTGGAGATCGACGCCGCGCAATCCGGCCTCGGCGGCCGGCGATCCGCGCAGGACGCGCAGGACCACAACGCCGTCGATACCCAGGCGCGCCGCGGTCGCCTCCTGGCCCGCGATGATGCCGATACCGGGATTGCGGGTGCGGCCGTTGCGGATGAGTTCGGGCACGACCCGGTTCACCACGTCGGCGGGGATGGCGAAGCCGATACCCGCACTGGCGCCGGAGGGCGAGTAGATGGCGGTGTTCACGCCGATCAGCCGCCCGGCGGAATCGAGAAGCGGTCCTCCCGAATTCCCGGGATTGATCGCCGCATCGGTCTGAATGACGCCGGAGAGCTCCCTCCCCTCCCCGGTGGGAAGCCGCCGGCGCAGCGCGCTGATGACGCCCGTCGTCAAGGTATGGTCGAGGCCGAACGGGTTGCCGATGGCGAAGGCCGCCTGCCCGACCTTGAGATCCGTCGATGTGCCGATGGCGAGCGGCGGGGGAACCGCTCCGGTGCCGCCGAGACGCAGGACGGCGAGGTCGTAGCTCGGCGCGGTGCCGACGATCGTCGCCGGCCTGACCTCGCCGGAGGAGAGCCGGACCGAGACCGATCCGCCGCGCTGGGCCGCCGCGGCCACCACGTGGTTGTTGGTCACCACATGCCCGGCGCCGTCCCAGACGAAGCCGGTACCGGTCTGCGATCCGTTGCCGCCCTCACCCTCCTCCGAATCCGGGCTCATCAGGGCACGGCCCTGGGTTGCGGCCTGCGCGAAGACGTGGACGACGGAGGGACTGGCGCGCTCGAACAGGGCGGCGGTGGAGCTTTCGGCCGGGGCGAGCTCTCCCCTCGCCGTGATCGCCCGCGGTGTTTCCGCCGAGAACAGGAGGGCGGTGACGTAGGGCTGCCCGACATAGAGCGCCATGAGCACGAGCGCCGCCGTGACCGCTATGCGCGCGAAGCGATCCGGCATGTCACATCCCCTTCAAGGCTTTGGGAAAAATCCGGGCATTGCCCGCCGCATTAACTGGTCGGTCATCGCTCTCCGTTCAACTGGTCTCACGGGCGGGACGGTCCGGGTGCGCAGGCACACCGCTTTGCCCCGACCCACAGGCTACAGACTAGATCAGCACTGGAATTCACCACTCTTCATTCGAAAAAGAGGGCGTCCCGGGGCGGCCGCCGTAAGCTTTGTGTCGAAAACGTGATGCTTAGGGCGGGGGATGGAAAATCGAGATGGTTACCGTCTTTGTGACTGTGCCCAAATTGATCGCAAAGCTGCCCTAGAGATGCTTCCATTCTCACGGAAACACGTCCCGCGCTGGTTGGCCCGAATGTTCGGGCAACCGGACAGACCCGCGGGGAACGACCCTCTCAGGTTCAAGGAAAACATAGACATGGAAACCGAAGCCCTCGAACGTCCTGCCGATCTGACGATCTGGCGGACGGCTCCCGTCCCGGCACCGCTGGCACAGCCCGCGCGCTACGACACCCTTCGCGAGGCGATCGAAGCCGCCGCCGGTGCCCTGACCGACCCGGCCAAGCAGCCCTGGATCATCACCGAGGAGGGCGAAATCCTCTCCCCGAACTGGATCCGCACCTACCTGAACTGATCGGCCGATCGACCCGGATTAGTTCGGTTCAAGTCTGTCGCATCCGCATTCGCCGAGTGTGTCTCGGCAAAGGTCGAAACGACCTCGCCGCCGGCGCGGAATCGACCGCGCCGCGCAGCCTCGACGACGACATGCCGGATCCTCCGCTCCGTCCGACGAGAGCCGAGGGATCATGCCGTGTCGGCACGTCATGCCGCTTCGGGCGGACAGGCCTCAGGCCAGACGGTCCACCACGACGCCCTGCCCTTCAGGAAGCACGGCTTTCTGCGATTCCGCGCTCTGCTGCACCAGCTGGGCGATGGCCTGATCGCCCTCGGCCTGCTTCTTCAGGAAGATGGACTGTATCGTCCCGCTCGTGGCCGCGCTCTGGCTCGACACGATCGACTGCGCGAGGCCGGCAATGGAATCGCTCATGGATGGGGTTCTCCGAGGATCGGACTCACCTAAAAGACGAGCCCTTGCCGAAGTTTGAAGAAAACCGGCCGGGATTATCCGAAAAACGTCCCGGTCCCTTGCCACCCTCCGACAGCGCTGCGGCCGGATCGTTGCGGTGACCCGGCTTTTCGAAGGCCTCCACTGTTTCGAACGGTGACGGGTCTCGAGGGAGCCGGACGCGCGTCGGGATGCCGATGAGTGCGGCGCTTTCGCCGGATGCCGGTGATCGGAGCAATCCGTGGTCTGTGCGACCTCGCCCCTGCCATGCCTGGAGGCGAACCCCCGATCGAGGCTACACCCTATCGATCCTGCGAGGGACCGACGGCGTGACGATCCAGATTCTCTCCGACGACGCAGACCCTGAGGCACGCCGCGTGCGGCGTCACCTGGCACGCCTCCAGGCTCTCCTCGAACGGCGCCGCCTGCGCGTCACGCTCATGCGGGGTGCCAGGGGGCTCGTCGGCGGCGGCGCGAGCTTCGCGGCGCTGGTGAAGCTGAAGCTCGCCGGGTCCCTCGTCCTCAAGGGTGGTCTCGCCGTGCTGGTCGGTCTCTGCTTCGCCTGGCCGATCGTGGCCGGGCTTCTCCTCGCCCTCCTGCTCGTCGTCCTCGCCGTCGTGGGCGCCATGGAAGGAGAGGCGCCGAGCCTTCCAGACACGTGCTGGAGCAGTTCCGGGCGGCGCGACAAGCTGCGCGAACTGATCGACGAGCGCGTGCGATGGCTCGATGGCCGATCCGGACCGGCGCCGAGATATCGTCGTCCCTGATCGACGCTTGTTCGACTCTGTTTCTCAAAATGGATTTGAGAGGGATAGCCCGAAGCCGGGGCTTCATTATAATGCGCTGCGAAACGCCGCCGCACGAGTTCGATCACATGACGTCCCGTATCCCTGATTTCGCGACCGTCCCTTATGCGGCAGACGCTTTCGTGGCGCCGGTTCCCCCGATCGGCGAACCCTGGATGACCCCGGAAGGCATTCCGGTGAAGGGCGTCTACGGGCCCGAGGATCGTGAGGGCATCGAGTTCCTGAACACCTATCCGGGCGTGGCTCCGTATCTGCGCGGTCCGTACCCGACCATGTACGTCACCCAGCCCTGGACCATCCGGCAATATGCCGGCTTCTCCACGGCCGAGGATTCGAACGCCTTCTACCGGCGCAACCTCGCCGCCGGGCAGAAAGGGCTGTCGGTGGCCTTCGATCTCGCCACGCACCGCGGCTACGATTCCGACCATCCGCGCGTCTCGGGCGATGTCGGCATGGCGGGCGTCGCGATCGACTCGATCTACGACATGCGCACCCTGTTCTCGGGCATCCCCCTCGACGAGATGACCGTCTCGATGACGATGAACGGGGCCGTGCTGCCGATCCTCGCCCTCTACATCGTGGCCGCCGAGGAGCAGGGCGTCCCGCCGGAAAAACTCGCCGGCACGATCCAGAACGACATCCTGAAGGAGTTCATGGTCCGCAACACCTACATCTATCCCCCGGCGGGTTCGATGCGGATCATCGGCGACATCTTTGCCTACACCTCCCAGCACATGCCGAAGTTCAACTCGATCTCGATCTCCGGCTATCACATGCAGGAAGCCGGAGCGACGAACGACCTCGAACTCGCCTACACGCTGGCCGACGGCGTCGAGTACATCAAGGCCGGCCTCGCCGCCGGTCTGACTATCGACAAGTTCGCCCCACGCCTGTCGTTCTTCTGGGCGATCTCGACGAACTTCTTCATGGAGATCGCCAAGATGCGGGCCGCGCGCCTGATCTGGGCCAAGCTCGTGAAGGAGTTCGAGCCCAAAACCGACAAATCGCTGCCCCTGCGCACCCATAGCCAGACCTCCGGCTGGTCGCTCACCGCGCAGGACGTGTTCAACAACGTCACCCGCACCTGCATCGAGGCGATGGCGGCGACGCAAGGGGGCACGCAATCCCTCCACACCAACGCCCTCGACGAGGCGCTGGCGCTGCCCACCGATTTTTCGGCGCGTATCGCCCGCAATACCCAGCTCTTCCTGCAGCAGGAGAGCGGCACGACGCGCATCGTCGATCCGTGGGGCGGGTCCTACTACGTCGAGAAACTCACCCAGGACATCGTCACCCGCGCCTGGGAGCACCTCCGCGAAGTGGAGGAACTCGGCGGGATGGCCAAGGCGATCGAGGCCGGCATCCCCAAGCTGCGCATCGAGGAGGCGGCTGCCCGCGCCCAGGCCCGGATCGATTCCGGGCGCCAGACCATCGTCGGCGTCAACAAGTTCAAGCCCGAGGATGACCGCGCCATCGAACTGATGCGCGTCGACAACGGCAATGTCCGCATGCTGCAGATCGACAAGCTCAAGCGCCTGCGCGCCGAGCGCAACCAGGCCGATGTGGACGCGGCGCTCGCGGCCCTCACCCAGGCGGCGCAGGACGGCACGGGCAACCTGTTGGCTCTCGGCGTCGAGGCAGCGCGGGCCAAAGCCACGGTCGGCGAGATTTCCGACGCGCTGGAGAAGGCCTGGGGCCGGCATCGGGCCGAGATCCGCTCGATTTCGGGCGTCTACAAGCGGGAGGTGGGTGGCATGTCGCCTGTGGTCGAGACCGTTCGTCAGCTCGTCGAGACCTTCGAGGAGAACGATGGGCGCCGCCCGCGCATCCTGGTCGCCAAGATGGGCCAGGACGGCCACGACCGCGGCCAGAAGGTGATCGCCTCGGCCTTCGCCGATCTCGGCTTCGACGTGGATATCGGGCCGCTTTTCGCCACGCCCGCCGAGGCGGCGCGTCAGGCGGTGGAGAACGACGTCCATATCGTCGGCGTGTCGTCCCTGGCCGCCGGACACCTGACGCTGGTGCCCGAACTGAAGGCGGCCCTCACCGAGCAGGGTCGCGGAGACGTGATGATCGTCATCGGCGGCGTAATTCCTCCCGGCGACTATCCCGCCCTCCATGCCGCGGGCGCCTCGGCGATTTTTCCGCCCGGCACGGTGATTGCTGAAGCCGCGGTGAAGCTGATTGAGGAATTGAATGGCAGGCTCGGCTACAGCGCTCGGCAGGCGGCCGAGTGATCGGAGACGTATCCCCAGCGTTGGAAGGATCGTCCCGAAGCCATTGCCGCCCGGTCGGCTCTTGCCCTATCGCTTCGATTTCATCTTCCGTTTCGGACATGGTCGGGCGCGGCGACCAAAAATCGTACCGTACGACGCCGCGTCGACCTTCAGATTGTGAGTAGACGTCGATGACCTCAGGATACTCTCCGCTCATCCATCCGGTCATCCTGTGCGGAGGGTCTGGGACACGATTGTGGCCGGCCTCCCGTGAGAGCATGCCGAAGCAGTTCACGCCGCTCGTGAGCGCCGACAGCTCGACGTTCCAGGACACGGCCCGGCGTGTGGCGGATGGGGCGGCGTTCTCGCGGCCGACCGTGATCACCAGCAGCGAGGCCCGCTTCATCGTGGCCGAGCAGTTGCTGCAGGCGGACGTCCAGGCCGATATCGTGCTCGAGCCCGAGCGGCGCGATTCGGCCGCAGCCGTGGCGGTGGCCGCCCTGCATGCCGCCGGTCGTGATCCCGAGGCGGTGGTGCTGATCCTGGCCGCCGACCACGTCATCGGCGACACCGAGGCCTTCGTCGCGGCGGCCCGGTCCGCCGCTGAGGGCGCCCGTGCCGGTCGCATCATGACGCTGGGGATCGAGCCGGGCACCCCCTCCACCGCCTACGGCTACATCCGCAAGGGTGCACCGATCGAGGGCATCGACGGCGCCTACGAGGTCGGTCGCTTCGTGGAGAAGCCCAACCGTCACGGGGCCGAGAGCCTGATCGCCGACGGTGCCCTGTGGAACAGCGGCTACTTCCTGTTCCGCGCCGACGTGATGCTCGCCGAGCTCGAAACCTATGCGCCCGAAATCCTGGCCGCGACCCGTGCGGCCCTCGACGGCGCGACCACGGATCTCGACTTCCTACGCCTGGACGCCGCCGCCTTCGCGCGTGCGCCCAAGACCTCCATCGACTACGCGGTGATGGAGCGGACCGACCGGGCCGGGGTGCTGCCGGTCTCGTTCGCCTGGTCCGATGTCGGCACCTGGGACGCGGTCTGGGACGTGCTGCCTCGCGACGCGTTGGGCAACGCCGTGCGCGGGCGGGTGGAACTGGTGGAGACCCGCGGCAGCCTCGTCCATAGCGAGGGCGAGCACCTCACCGCCGTGGTGGGCGTCGACGACATCGTCGTGGTCTCGACCCCGGATGCGGTCCTCGTCACCTCGAAAGCCAAGGCGGGTCTCGTCAAGGAGCTGGTCACGCAACTGCGCGAGAAGGCTCATCCCGAAGCCGATGCCCACCGGCGGATGTTCCGTCCCTGGGGCTGGTACCAGCGCATCGACATCGGCGAGCGCTTCCAGGTGAAGCGCATCATGGTGACGCCGGGCGGCCGGCTCTCGCTGCAGAAGCATTTCCACCGGGCCGAGCACTGGGTCGTGGTGCGCGGCACCGCCGAGGTCACCGTGGACGAGCGCGTCGTCCTGGTTCACGAGAACGAGGCGGTCTACCTCCCCATCGGCTCGATGCATCGCCTCACCAACCCCGGCAAGATCCCCCTCGAACTCATCGAGGTCCAGGTCGGATCCTATACCGGCGAGGACGACATCATCCGCGTCGAGGACATCTACGGGCGTTGAGCCGCCCGGAGTCAGGCGGCCACCGGCCGCTCGACCCTGCCGCGATAGGATAGGGCCTCGGCGAGGTGGATGCGGCGCACCCGCTCCTCCCCGTCGAGATCCGCCAGGGTCCGCGCCACCCGCAGTACCCGGTGGAAGCCCCTGGCCGACAGGCGCATTGTTTCCGCCGCATCGCGGATCAGCGCCGCGCCATCCGCGTCCGGCGCGGCCATCTCCTCGATCAGTGTCGCCGGGCAGGTCGCGTTGGTGACGACGCCGGTCAGGCCGTGCGCCGCGAAGCGCTCGATCTGTAGCCCGCGGGCCGCCGCGACACGTGCCGCGGTCTCGGCCGAGCCCTCGGCCGGAGGCGGCAGGATCAGGTCGGCCGCCGTCACCGCACCCACCTCGATCCGCAGGTCGATCCGGTCGAGGAGCGGTCCCGAGATCCGTGCCCCGTATTGCGCGACGCAACGCTCGTTGGGGCCGCGCCGGCAGGCATAGCCCGGTTCCAGGGCTTGCCCGCAACGGCATGGATTCATGGCGGCGACGAGCTGGAAGCGTGCCGGATAGGTCACCCGATGATTGGCGCGGGCGATCATCACCTCGCCGGTCTCCATGGGCTGGCGCAGGGAATCGAGCACCTGGGGCGTGAATTCCGGCAATTCGTCGAGGAAGAGCACGCCACCATGCGCCAGCGAGGCCTCCCCGGGACGGGCGTTGATCCCTCCGCCCACGAGCGCCGCCATCGACGCCGAATGATGCGGTTGCCGGAACGGCCGCCGGTTCGAGAGCGCGCCGCCCTTCAGCTCTCCGGCCACCGACTGGATCATCGAGACTTCGAGGAGCTCGCGCGGGCCGAGTGGCGGCAGGATCGAGGGCAGCCGGGCCGCGAGCATCGATTTCCCCGCCCCGGGGGGGCCGTTCATCAAGAGGTTGTGGCCTCCGGCCGCGGCGATCTCCAGGGCGCGCTTGGCCCCTTCCTGGCCCTTGATGTCGCGAAGGTCGGGCAGGCGGCCGGTGGGCGCGGCGACGGCCGGTTCGGGCCGGGCCATCACCTGGCTTCCCTTGAAATGGTTGGCGAGCTGGATCAGCGAGCGCGGTGCCAGCACGTCCATGTCGCCGCCGGCCCAGGCCGCTTCCGGCCCCGTGGCGGCAGGGCAGATCAGACCGAGACCCCGAGAATTCGCCGCCATCGCCGCCGGCAGCACGCCGTTCACCGCCGTGATGGTGCCGTCGAGGGCGAGCTCCCCGAGGACGCAATAACCGGCGAGCGCATCGGCCGGAATCGCCCCGATGGCGGCCATCACCGCCAGCGCGATCGGCAGGTCGTAATGCGAGCCCTCCTTGGGCAGGTCCGCCGGCGCCAGATTGACGGTGATGCGCTTGGCCGGCAGCGCCAGCCCGGAGGCGATCAGAGCGGAACGGACGCGCTCGCGCGATTCGGCCACGGCCTTGTCCGCGAGTCCCACCACCATGAAGACCACGGCGCCGGGAGCGATCTGCACCTGGACGTCGACGGCGCGCGCCTCGATTCCCTCGAAGGCGACGGTGGCGACGCGGGTGACCATGGTTCCGAACCTCTCGAACTATGGCCAAGGTTAGGGTGAGGCGTGATCGGTGACAACCAGCGCGTGCGCCATTGCGGAATCGTCATGGAACCTCGGGGCCATTCCGCCGTTCGCCCGCCGTCGGATTCCCGACGAAGGAGTTTTCAATGTCGATCAAGACCGCCGGCCTCGCCGCCATCGCCCTCGGTTTCGCCCTCACCGGCACCGCCCTCGCCGATCGGGCGCCGACGCCCGAGGAACTCACCAAGATCGAGGCGACCCTGAAGAAGGAAGGCTTCGTGAAGTGGAAGAAGATCGAGGTCGAGGATCACGAGATCGACGTGGACGACGCCATCGACGCCAACGGCAAGCAGTTCGACTTGGAGCTCGATCCGAAGACCTACGCCATCACCACCCGCGAAGCGGAGTAGGCGGCTCGCGGATCGCGGCGCTTGCGTTCCACGAAGGCGCCGGCCATATAGCGCTCGGGAGGTTGGCGAGGGACGTTTCACTCGCCAACCGGGTCAGGTCCGGAAGGAAGCAGCCCTAACGAGACCGAGCGGGTCTTCGTCCAGCCTCCCACCTTCGTTGCTCTTCCAAGGCCCGCGTGGCGGCATCCCCCGACCTCGGGGCCGCTCGAACCACGCAAGGCGGCATGGACGCGACCTCCGGCACTCCGAGCGATCTTCCCGGTCTTCCGGGTTTTCCCGAGCCTGTGCCGGCCGCTGCGCCCTACCGGGTGCTGGCCCGCAAGTACCGTCCCCAGAATTTCGATGACCTGATCGGCCAGGGCGCCATGGTGCGCACGCTGGCCAATGCCTTCGCGGCCAACCGTATTCCCCAGGCCTGGATGCTCACCGGCGTACGCGGCGTCGGCAAGACGACGACGGCCCGCATCCTCGCCCGCGGGCTCAACTATGTCCGCGACGGCCATCCCGATACCGGCCCCACCATCGCCATGCCGGAGCTCGGTCGCCACTGCCAGGCGATCATGGAATCACGGCACATGGACGTGCTGGAGATGGATGCCGCCTCGCATACCGGCATCGACGACGTGCGCGGCATCATCGACGGCATCCGCTATTCGCCGGTCTCGGCCCGCTACAAGGTCTACATCGTCGACGAGGTGCACATGCTCTCGGAGAAGGCGTTCAACGCCTTCCTGAAGACCCTCGAAGAGCCGCCGCCCCACGCCAAGTTCGTCTTCGCCACCACCGAAATCCGCAAGGTGCCGGTGACGATCCTGTCGCGCTGCCAGCGTTTCGATCTGCGCCGGGTCGAGGCCGATACCATGGTCGCGCATCTCGCCAGGATCTGCGCCGCCGAGAGCGTCGAGGCCGAACCCGAGGCCCTCGCCGCGATCACCCGCGCCGCCGAGGGTTCGGTGCGCGATGCCCTCTCGCTCCTCGATCAGGCTATCGCCCATGGCGCCGGCCTCGTCACCGGGGCGAGCGTGCGCGACATGCTCGGCCTCGCCGACAGGGGGCGGATCGTCGACCTGTTCGAGGCGGTGATGCGCGGCGACATCCCGACGAGCTTCGCGGAAGTGCGCGGCCAGTACGAGGCCGGTGCCGACCCGGCCGTGATCCTCTCCGATCTCGCGAGCTTCACCCATCTCGTCACCCGCCTGAAGCTGGTGCCCGAAGCGGCGGCCGCAGACCCGACCCTCAGCGCCGACGAGCGCGGCCGCGGCGGCGAGTTCGCGGCCAAGCTCTCGATCCGTGCCCTGTCTCGGGCATGGCAGATTCTGTTGAAGGCGATCCCCGAAGTGCAGGTCGCCGCAAGGCCCCTCGCCGCAGCCGAGATGGCGCTGGTGCGCCTCGCCTACGCCGCCGACCTGCCGACGCCTGACGAGGCCCTGCGGCAGTTGAAGGCAGAGTCCGGCGCGGCGCAGTCCTCCGGGGCGGCGCCCGTATCGCCGCCTTTGTCCGCCCCGAATGCCTCGTCGCCGATGCAGGCGGTCGCCTCCCCGGTCACGGTGGATGTTCCTCCCTCGCGTCCGGCCCTCACCCTCGCGGCGAGCGGCGGAGCGCGGACGAGCCTCGTTCCCGCCGCCGTCTCGGCTGCGCCTCCGCAGGAGGCCGGCCCCCGCCTCAGCAGCTTCGAGGACGTCGTCGCGCTGGCCGACGAGCGCCGCGACATCGGCCTCAAGATGGCGCTGGAGCGCGAGGCGCATCTCGTCCGGTTCGAGGAGGGACGGATCGAGTTCCGCTTGGCGGAGGGTGGGCGGCAGAATCTCGCCAACGACCTCGCCCGCTCGCTCGACGCCTGGACGGGACGGCGCTGGATCGTCGCCCTTTCGAAGGAGGAGGGCGAGCCCACCCTCGCCTACAAGGCACGGGCGGCCCTGGAATCGCGCCACGAGAACGCGGCCGCTCATCCCCTCGTCAGGGAGGTGCTCGCACGTTTTCCCGGTGCTCAGATCATCGACGTGAGGGACAAGGCCGTCCTGACGGAGCCGGTGGCAGGTGCGGATCTCGCGGTATCCGATCCCGAAGGCAGCGGCGAACCGGACGACGAGGCGTAGCGCTTCGCCGGGTCGGACCCTAAATGGCGATCTGATAGTCCCCTGCCTCCAAACCTTTCGGAAAGCTCAGCCATGCGCGACCTCATGGGAATCATGAAGCAGGCCCAGGCCATGCAGGAGAAGATGGCGAGCCTGCAGACCGAACTCGAAACCGTAGAGGTGAAGGGTGCCTCCGGCGGTGGTGCGGTCGCCGTCACCATGACGGCCAAGGGCCTCGTCAAGGGCATTACCCTCGATCCGAGCCTGATGAACCCGGACGAGCGGGAAATCCTCGAAGATCTCATCGTCGCCGCCGTCAACGACGCGCGCGGCAAGGCCGAACAGGTGGCGGCCGAGCACATGGCCGAACTCACCAAGGGACTGCCGATCCCACCCGGCATGAAGCTGTTTTGATCCTCATCGCCGATCGGGCGTCCGATCCCGGAGCGAGCCGGGATCGGATCGTGACCAAGACAATCTAGGCGGCGATCACCTGAACCGGCTCCGCGGCGCGGACATCGGCGTCCACATGCGCCTCAAAACGCTTGAAGTTTTCGCGGAACATCGACACGAGCCGCGTCGCCGTCTCGGCGAAGGCGGCTTTGTTGCCCCAGGTCTTCACCGGCTGGAGGATATGCGGCTCCACGCCGGGGACGAAGACCGGGACCGCGAAGCCGAAATAGGGATCGCGTCGGAACTCGGTCTTCGACAGCGATCCGTCGAGGGCCGCGCCGAGCAGGCGCCGCGTGACGCGGATCGGCATGCGCCGTCCGGTGCCGACGCCGCCGCCGGTCCAGCCGGTATTCACCAGCCAGCAATCGACGTCGTGATGGGCGATGAGGTCGCGCAGCAGGTTGCCGTAGACGCTCGGGTGGCGCGGCATGAACGGCGCTCCGAAGCAGGTCGAGAACGTCGCTTCCGGCGCGGTCAGGCCGCGCTCGGTGCCGGCGACCTTGGCGGTGTAGCCGGAGAGGAAGTGGTACATCGCCTCCGCGCCGGTGAGCTTGGCGATCGGCGGCATCACGCCGAATGCGTCGCAGGTCAGCATGACGATGTTCTTCGGGTGCGCGGCGCGCCCCGTCGCGCTGGCATTGGCGATGAAATCGAGCGGGTAGGCGCAGCGGGTGTTCTCGGTCAGGGACGCGTCGTCGAAATCGGGACGACGCGACATCGGATCAATCACCACGTTCTCCATGACCGTGCCGAAGCGCTCGGTGGTGGCGTAGATTTCCGGCTCGGCGTTGCGCGACAGGCGGATGGTCTTGGCGTAGCAACCGCCCTCGAAGTTGAAGATGCCGTCCTTGCTCCAGCCGTGCTCGTCGTCGCCGAGGAGCATGCGCGAGGAATCGTTGGAGAGCGTGGTCTTGCCGGTGCCGGAAAGGCCGAAGAACAGGGCCGAATCGCCCTCGGCATCGAGCGCCGCGTTGGCGGAGCAATGCATCGGCATCACGCCGGCGCCGGGCAGAACGAAGTTGAGATAGGTGAAGACCGACTTCTTCATCTCGCCGGCGTAGGCGCTGCCGCCGATGAGGACGATCTTACGGGTGAAGTCGATGGCGATGACGGTCTTCGAGCGGCAGCCGTGGCGATGCGGCTCGGCCTGGAAGCTCGGCAGGTCGATGATCGTCAGTTCCGGAACGTAATCCGCCAGGGCCGCGCGATCGGGCCGGATCAGCAGGTTGCGGATGAAGAGCGAATGCCAGGCGAATTCGGTGAAGACCCGGGCCTGGACACGGTGAGCCGGATCGGCGCCGCCATAGAGGTCCTGGGCGAAGAGTTCGCGCCCCTCGGCATGGCCGAGGAAGTCCTGGTACAGGGTCTCGAACTGCTCGGGCGTGATCGCGCCGTTGTTCTCCCACCAGATCTCGTTCTCGGTGTTTGCGTCGCGGACAACGAACTTGTCCTTGGGCGACCGGCCGGTATGGGTGCCGGTGGTCGCCACCAACGCGCCGCCATGGGCGAGCTGCGATTCACCGCGCTTCAGCGATTCTTCGTAGAGACGCGGCGTCTCGAAATTCCAGTGGACGGCCTTGAGGTTGCGCAGGCCGATCGTCTCGGCGCCATGGCTGGCGTTGAACTCGCCGATATCTGTCACGTCCGTCACTCCTCAAGACACCTGATCGCTTACGCGAAGTTTCGGTCGGTCTCCCGATATGCTCCGACCGGTTCGACGAAGTGTCCGCGCAGTCGGTCAGGCCCGCCGCGCACAGGTTCACCACTCTATCGATCCGTCTTGCATAGACGGCGAAGGGAGCGCGTCAATTGAACCAAGGGTGGATGCGCCGACGAACGGGGCGATTTGTCAGCCGGGCCAACTCCGCTCGTCCAGGGAGAGCCGGGTGGCGTTGCGGCGCATGCCGCGACGGAAAAATCCGGCTAAGAGAGGTCGCCACACGCCCCTATCAACACGCGGCCATCGCCGCCCGACGGAACACGCATGGCTCAAGCCGTTGCAGGCCCCGAGATCGAGCGCCTGATCCAGCTCCTCGCCCGCATGCCGGGTCTCGGCCCGCGCTCGGCGCGGCGCGCGGCCCTGCACCTCATCAAAAAGCGGGAGACGCTGCTCGGACCGCTCGCGGACGCCATGAAGGTGGCCTCCGAGCGCATCGTCGTGTGCCGGGAATGCGGCAACGTCGATACCAGCGATCCCTGCACCATTTGCCGGGACGCTTCGCGCGACCCCTCGATCCTGGTGGTGGTGGAGGATGTGTCCGACCTCTGGGCCCTGGAGAGATCGGGCGCAGTGACAGCGCGCTACCATGTCCTCGGCGGCGTCCTCTCGGCCCTCGACGGGGTGCGCCCGGAACATCTCAACTTGGCTAGCCTGGTGGACCGGGCAGGCAACGGGGAAGTCCGCGAGATCATCCTCGCGCTCAACGCCACGGTGGATGGACAGACCACCGCGCATTACGTGACGGAATCGCTGAGCCACCACGGCCTCAAGGTCACCCGCCTCGCCCACGGCGTGCCGGTGGGCGGCGAACTCGATTATCTCGACGAGGGGACGCTCTCGGCGGCGATCCGGAGCCGGACGGCGTTCTGAGGCCCCGCTCACCCGACGCCCTTCGCCGATTTGACCGGCCTTTCGGCAAACCTTATCTGCGGGGTTGGCCCGGCCGGCTCCCCAAACTGGGAGGCCGGGCACCTTCCATCCGACAGACCTGGCCACGTCATGACCATCCGCCCCCTCGTCATCCTGCCGGACGCACGCCTGCGCCAGATGTCGACCCCCGTCGGCGCCATCGACAGCGAAATCCGCACCCTCGTCGCCGACATGCTGGAAACGATGTACGACGCCCCCGGCGTCGGCTTGGCCGCGATTCAGGTTGGCGTCCCGAGGCGCGTGGTCACGATCGACACGTCGAAGGACGAGAACGACCGGCAGCCGCAGGTCTTCCTCGACCCGGAGATCGTGTGGGCCTCGGAGGAGAAGCGCGTCTATGACGAGGGCTGCCTGTCGATCCCGGAATTTTACGGCGAGGTCGAGCGGCCGGACCGGGTCCGCGTGCGCTTCCGCGACCTCACCGGCGAGACCCGCGAGATCGACGCGGACGGATTGCTGGCCACCTGCATCCAGCACGAGATCGACCATCTCGACGGGGTGCTGTTCATCGACCACCTGTCGAAGCTGAAGCGCGACCGGGTGATCAAGAAATTCGTCAAGGCGGCCAAGCGCGGCGAGGACGCCTGATCCCGTCCAGACACGGAGAGTACGCGCGATGAGGCTCGTCTTCATGGGGACGCCCGACTTCGCCGTCGCCACTCTGGCGCGCCTGGCGGAGGACGGCCACGACATCGCCGCCGTCTATACCCGCGCGCCGGCACGGTCCGGGCGCGGCATGGCGCTGAGGCCGTCGCCCGTCCACGCCCTGGCGGACAGGCTCGGCGCGCCGGTCCTCACGCCCGCGACCCTGAAGACGCCGGAGGCCCTTGCCGAATTTCGGTCGCATGCCTGCGACGTCGCCTTGGTGGTGGCCTACGGGATGCTGCTGCCGCAGGCGATCCTCGACGTGCCGCGCCATGGCTGCCTGAACCTCCACGCCTCGCTGCTGCCCCGCTGGCGCGGCGCGGCGCCGATCCAGCGCGCGGTGATGGCGGGCGATGCCTTCAGCGGCGTCGGCATCATGCGCATGGAAGCCGGGCTCGATACCGGCCCTGTCGCCTTGGAGGCGAAGCTGGCGATCGCGCCCGGCATGAGCGGCGGCGACCTCCACGACGCGCTGATGCCGATCGGTGCCGCGCTGATGAGCGAGGCTTTGGCCGAGCTGGAGAATGAGGGGCTGACCCTCGTGCCGCAGGCCGAGGACGGCGTGGTCTATGCGCACAAGATCACCAACGAGGAGGCCCGCATCGACTGGGGAAAGCCGGCGATCGAGGTGGCCAACCACATCAACGGACTCTCGCCCTTTCCCGGCGCCTTCTTCGAGGCCGATCTCGGCAAGGGCGCGGAGCGGGTGAAAGTGCTGCGCGCCCTCCCGTCGATCGGCGCGGGCGAGCCGGGCACCTTGCTCGATGCGGACGGGACCGTGGCCTGCGGCGAGGGCGCGGTGCATCTCACGGAACTCCGCCGGGCCGGCAAGGGCGGCATCGCCACCGGGGCCGACTTCGTCCGCGGCGCCCATCTTCCCCGCGGCACGCGTTTCCCGTGAGCCATGCCGCAAGGAGGCGAGGCTGATGCCCCGCTACAAGCTCGTCATCGAGTATGACGGTGCCCCGTTCTGCGGATGGCAGAGGCAGGCCGAAGACCCCACCGTCCAGGGCGCCATCGAGGACGCGGTGAAACGCTTCTCGGGCGAGGATGCGCGCCTGACCTGTGCCGGCCGCACCGATGCCGGCGTCCACGCCATCCATCAGGTCGCCCATCTCGACCTGACGAAAGAATGGCGCACGGACACGGTGCGCGACGCCCTCAACGCCCATCTGCGCCCGCTTCCGGTCGCCATCGTCGGCGCGGAGCGGGTCGGTCCCGGCTTCGATGCGCGCCATTCCGCCATCCGCCGGCATTACCGCTACCGCATCTTCAACCGGCGCAGCCCGCCGGCACTGACCCGCGCTCATGTCTGGCACGTGCCCTGGCCCCTCGATGCCGAAGCGATGCACGAGGCCGCCCAGGGCCTGCTCGGCCGGCACGACTTCACCGCCTTTCGCGCCGCCGAGTGCCAGGCCAACAGCCCCGTCCGCACCCTCGAACAGCTCGACGTGGCGCGCGTTACGATGGGTCTGTTCGAGGAGATCGTGATCTCGACCTCGGCGCGCTCGTTCCTGCACCATCAGGTCCGCGCCATGGCCGGCACGCTGATGATGGCCGGATGCGGCCGTTTCAGCATCGCCGACGTGGCCGACATCCTCGCGAGCCGCGACCGTGCCCGCTGCGGGCCGATGGCCCCGGCCCAGGGGCTCACCTTCGTGGGGGTGGATTACCTCCCCGAGGGCGAGCGCCCGGAGAAATAGGCGGCCAGCACCCGCGCGTAGATCGCGGTGAGCCGGTCGAGATCGGCCACGGCCACGCATTCGTCGGTCTGGTGCATGGTCTCGCCCACGAGGCCGAACTCGATGACCGGACAGGCATCCTTGATGAAGCGGGCGTCCGAGGTGCCGCCCGTGGTGGAGAGGACCGGGCGACGCCCGGTCTCGGCCTCGATCGCCTCGACGACGAGATCGGTGAAGGCGTCGGGCGCGGTGAGGAAGGCCGGCGAGTTCGAGGGCTGGAGGTCGAGGGTGAACCGAACCGCATTGCCGGCCGCCATCTCCAGGCGCCGCCGGATCTCGCCCCCCAGACTCTCGGCGGTCCAGCCCTCGTTGAAGCGGATGTTGAAGGTGGCGCGCGCCTCCGCCGGGATGACGTTGGTGGCGGGATTGCCGACATCGATGGTGGTGAATTCGAGATTCGACGCGTCGAAATGCGCGGTCCCGCCGTCGAGGGGCCGATCGAGGAGCGCGGAGGCGAGGCGCAGCAGGCCGGGGATGGGGTTCTCCGCCTTGTGCGGATAGGCGACGTGGCCCTGTCGTCCGTGGACGACGAGCTTGCCGGTGAGCGAGCCGCGCCGGCCGATCTTGATCATCTCGCCAAGAGCCGACGGATTGGTCGGCTCGCCGAGGAGGCAATGGTCGAAGCGTTCGCCGCGCGCCCCGGCCCAATCGAGGAGCTTCACCGTGCCATTGACGGCCGGCCCCTCCTCGTCGCCGGTGATGAGGAATCCGAGGGAGCCGGAAAAGTCCCCTCCCCGCTCGGCGACGAAGGCAAGGGCGGCCGACAGCATGCAGGCGATCCCGCCCTTCATGTCGACGGCGCCCCGGCCGTAGAGCATCCCGTCCGACACCGCTCCCTCGAATGGCCCATGGCGCCAAGCGTCGGCGGCGCCCGGCGGGACGACGTCGGTATGGCCGGCAAAGAGCAGGTAGGGCGCGCCTGACCCGATCCGGGCATAGAGATTGTCGATGTCCGGCGTGCCGGGCTCCGAGAAGCACGGGCGCTCGACGGCGAAGCCCGCCGCCTCCAGCACGCCGCCGAGCCATTGCAGGGCGCCGCCCTCCTCCGGCGTCACCGACGGGCAGCGGATGAGCGCCTGAGCCAGAGCGAGGGGCGAGCGGTCGGCGATATCGGGAGAGGACACGGGCATCGTCTCGGCGGGGTGGGACGTTTCAGCGTCGCGCATAGGCCGCGATGCCCGGTGACGCAAATACAGGTGCCTCGGCCTTCCGATGCCCTGCGGCAGGGGCTATCTCAGGGCCATGGCCTTCTCCAGCGACGAAGTCGAACGCTACGCCCGCCACCTCGTCCTGCGCGAGGTCGGAGGGCCCGGACAGGCGCGGCTGAAAGCGGCCCGCGTGCTGGTGATCGGTGCGGGCGGTCTCGGCGCACCGCTGATCCAGTATCTCGCGGCGGCCGGCATCGGCACGATCGGCATCGTCGATGACGATACGGTGTCGCTGTCGAACCTGCAGAGGCAGGTCATCCATGGCACACCGGATATCGGCCGGCCGAAGGTCGACAGCGCCGTCGACGCCGTGGCCCGGCTCAACCCGCATGTGCGCATCGAAGCGCATCGTATGAGGATCACGGCTGAGAACGCGGTCGCCTTGGCGGGTGAGTACGACGTGGTGGCCGATGGCTCGGACAATTTCGCGACCCGCTACGCGGTGTCGGACGCCTGCTTTCACGCGAAGCGTCCGCTGGTGACGGCG
This sequence comes from Methylobacterium marchantiae, assembly GCF_042679825.1. Lineage (NCBI taxonomy): Bacteria > Pseudomonadati > Pseudomonadota > Alphaproteobacteria > Hyphomicrobiales > Methylobacteriaceae > Methylobacterium > Methylobacterium marchantiae. The sequence goes on from NZ_JBHTND010000018.1 coordinate 46,366, forward strand.
GCCCTCGGGCAGTTCGACGGCACGCTGACGACGATCCGGGCCCATGAGACCGGCCCGGACGGCCGCCCGAACCCGACCTATCGCTGCCTGTTCCCGAACCCGCCGCCGCCCGGCAGCGTGCCCGCCTGCGCCGAGGCCGGCGTGCTCGGGGCGCTCGCCGGCGTGATGGGATCGCTGATGGCGATGGAGGTGATCCGCACGGTGGCGGATTTCGGCGAGCCGCTGGTGGGGCGTCTGCTCATGGTCGACGCACGCTCGATGCGCTTCGAGACACTCGGTTATGGCTGGGACGAAGCGAACCCGCTGAATGGCACGGGCATCTGAGCCAAGGACGGTGATCTCGCGCACCGGCCTCCCCGAACGGGTGAAGCGAAGCGGAACCCGATCCAGGGCCTAGCAAAAGAAGCCGCGCAGCGCCTGCGCTTCGTCACCCACGCTATCGAGCCGCTGTCGCCGCACGTCCTGCCATGGATCCCGGCTCACCTTCCGCTGACGCTGCAGATGTCCGGGAAAGCGGCGGGCTTTGCGTTTGGCGGTTGGCGTGAGGAAATCCGTCAGGACTTCGACGGCTTCTCCGGCTCGGGCGTCACGCCGTTCCATTTCGGCCCGACGAGGTTGCTGTGGCCGGCCGGGTCCGAGACCCGCGCGCCCGAGGTCGCGAAGGCCTGATAGGCGAAGCGCTGCTGCTCGTTGAGGACCGTGGCGGCCAGCGTGCCGATGGCGACGGCGACGATCAGGGCGATGATGAAGGCTTTCATGGACGTCGTCCGATCGTTCGAGAAATGCCGGCGGAAGCCGTCGATGCCGGAGGATGTCCGACCTTATTCGGCCGGAACCTGATGGGGGCTGATCCGGGAATCGTTCCTTGTCTTCGCCTGTTCCTTCGCCACCCAGAGATCGTGGTGGTCCTTCGCCCAGCCGAGATCCACCTGCCCGCTGCCCATGGCGTCGTAGGCGCCCTCCATACCCAGCGTGCCGATATAGATGTGCGCAAGGATGCCGGCGATGAAGGCGACGCCGATCAGCGAGTGGACCACCTGCATCACCTGCATCCCGGTGATGTCGGTGAGCGCGAAGGGGAAGATCATCATCAGCCCGGTGATGCTCATGGCTGAGCCGAAGCCCACCACCATCCAGAACACCATCTTCTGACCGGCATTGAAGCGCTCCGCATGCGGGTGGCCCTTGCCGAGGAAGCCTCCGCCGGCCTTGATCCACTGCCAGTCGATCCGGTTGGGGATGTTGTCCTTGATCCACAGGACCAACATCAGCGCGACGCCGATCATGAACGGCCACGCGAGATAGATATGGCTGTACTTGGCGTATTGCGAGATGACGCCGAAGGCGTCGGCGCCGATCAGGGGCATGAGCAGGCGCTTGCCGAAGATGTAGTTCAGTCCCGACAGGGACAGAATGATGAAGCAGCTCGACGTCATCCAGTGGGTGAAGCGCTCGAACCCGCCGAAGCGCAGGATCGTCTTGCCCGAATCCGCATTCGGCTCGAGCCTGATCCGCCCGCGCCACAGGTAGAAGGCACCGAGCAGGGCGATGATCCCCAGCACGGCCAAAGCGCCGATCCAGGGCAGCCAGCTCTCCCGAAAGGCCCGATAATCACGGCCGGCCGGCTGGATCAGGTTGGCCGCCTTGTGATCGGGGATGCTGATGCGGCCGGTGATCTTGGGGTCCTGCTTGAACAGGAATTCCTCGTTCACCGACTCCGCCGTGGGGTTCTGCCCGGTCGGGTTCAGGCCGTCCTTCGTCTGCTGGGCAAGCGCAGGCGACAGCGCGCCGACGCTCACGGTGAGCGCGGCTGCCGCGACGAGGGTCCTGAAGAGCGTTGGTCCGCGCCGCATCGGCGTTGTCCTTCCAAAGTCGTCCGCTGACTGGCTGTCCGTCGCTCAGATGGCGACGGTTTCGCGATAGGCGGTCTTCCAACCCCAGGCGCCCGAGCCGTAGCCGCGCTTGATCACGCGCTGCTTGTAGATCTCGGCGATCATCTCGCCGTCACCGGCGAGCAGCGCCTTGGTCGAGCACATCTCGGCGCAGAGCGGCAGTTTTCCTTCGGCGAGGCGGTTCGAGCCGTACTTCTCGTACTCGATTGTCGAGAGGTCTGGCTCGGGTCCGCCGGCGCAGTAGGTGCACTTGTCCATCTTGCCGCGCGAACCGAAATTCCCGACCTTCGGATATTGCGGCGCGCCGAACGGGCAGGCGTAGAAGCAGTAGCCGCAGCCGATGCAGATGTCCTTCGAATGGAGGACCACCGCGTCGGCCGTGGTGTAGAAGCAGTTCACCGGGCACACCGCCGCGCAGGGCGCGTCGGTGCAGTGCATGCAGGCCATGGAGACCGAGCGCTCGCCGGGCTTGCCGTCATTGAGCGTGACGACGCGCCGGCGGTTGATGCCCCACGGCACCTCGTGCTCGTTCTTGCAGGCGGTGACGCAGGCGTTGCACTCGATGCAGCGGTCCGCGTCGCAGAGGAATTTCATGCGAGCCATGGCGATTGTTCCTCAAACGGCCCGGATCTGACACAGGGTACACTTCGTCTCCTGCATGCCCGTCACAGGATCGAAGCCGTAGGTCGTGGTGTTGTTGGAGCTCTCGCCCAGCACCACGGGGTCGGTGCCGTGCGGATAGAACTTCCGCATGTCGTCGCCCTGGTACCAGCCGGAGAAGTGGAACGGCATGAAGGCGACGCCCTTGCCGACCCGGTCCGTCACCAGCGCCTTCACCTTAGCCTTGGCGTTGTTCTCGGGGCCCGAGACCCAGACGAACTGACCGTCCTTGATGCCGCGATCGGTGGCGTCGCCGGTATTGATCTCGACGAACATGTCCTGCTGCAGCTCGGCGAGCCACGGGTTCGACCGCGTCTCCTCGCCGCCACCCTCGTATTCGACCAGACGGCCGGAGGTGAGGATGATCGGGAAGTCCTTGGCGATGCCCCGGTCGACCGCCGCCTTCTGTACCGAGAAGCCGATATTCGGCATGCGCAGCTGCCGCTCGTCCGGCCGCGTCGGGTACTTGGCGACGAGGTCGGGACGGGGGGTGTAGATCGGCTCGCGATGCACCGGCACGGGGTCGGGCAGGTTCCAGGCATTCGCCCGTGCCTTGCCGTTGCCGTAGGGCGTCACGCCGTGGTCGAGGCAGACGCGCTGGATGCCGCCCGACAGGTCGGTGGCCCAGCTGACGGCGTCGATATTGGTGCCGCCGGTCTTGGTGATGCTCGCCATCTCCTCGGCGGTGAGATCCTTGTCCCAGCCGAGCTTCTTGAACACCGCCATGGTGAATTCGGGATAGCCGTCGGTGAGATCCGATCCCTTGGCGTAAGAGTCCTCGGCGAGCAGGGTCACGCCGTTGCGCTCGGTGCCGAAGCGCGCCCGGAAGGTGCCGCCGCCTTCCTTGATGTGGAGGTTGGTGTTGTAGAGGATGTGGGTGCCCGGATGCTTGAGCTCGGGCTTGCCCCAGCACGGCCAGGGCAGGCCGTAATAATCGCCGCCGACTTCCGGATCGTCCTTGGGCGCACGCAGGGTCACGAGGTCGAACTTGGCCTGATTGCGCATATGCGCCTTCAGCCGCTCCGGGCTCTGGCCGCAATAGCCGGTGGACCAGCCGCCGCGGTTGATCTCGCGCAGGATGTCCTCGGCCTCCGGCACGTTGTTGGCGACCTTGATGTTCTTGAACATCTTGTCGGCGAGGCCGAGCTTGTTCGCCAGGCGGTAGATCACCTCGTAATCGTTCTTCGATTCGAAGGCCGGCTTGACGATCTGTTCGCCCCACTGGATCGAGCGGTTCGACGCCGTCCGGCTGCCGTCCATCTCGAGCGAGGTGCAGATCGGCAGCAGGTAAGTGTTATCGCGTCGCGCATCGAGGGCCGCGAAGGTGGTGGGATGCGGGTCCGCCACCACGAGGAGGTCGAGCTTGGTTAGCCCCTTCACCGCCTCGGGCAGGCGGGTGACGGTGTTGCCGCCATGGCCGAACACCATCATCGCCTTGATGCCGGTGCGCTGGTCGACCTGCTCTTCGGGCAGGTTCACGCCGTCGAACCACCGGGTCGAGGTGATGCCCGGCGCTTCCATGCTCTCCTTGCGGGTGCGCGCCTTGCGGCCGGCCTTGGCCGGAACCTCGTCGAAACGGGATTGCAGCCAATCGTATTCCACGTCCCAGACGCGGGCCCAATGCTTCCAGGCACCTTCGACGAGGCCGTAATAGAGCGGCAGCGACGTCACATCGAGGCCCATATCGGTGGCCCCCTGGACGTTGGTGTGGCCGCGGAAGATGTTGGCGCCGGTGCCCGGCTTGCCGACGTTTCCGGTGGCGAGACAGAGGATGCAGAGCGCGCGGACGTTGGCGGTGCCCACGGTGTGCTGGGTCGCGCCCATGCACCAGATCAGGGTCGCGGGCTTCTCCTTGGCGAACTTCTCGGCCACGCGCCGCAGCTGCTCACCCGGCACGCCGGAGACGCGTTCCACCTCCTCGGGGTTCCACTTGGCGACTTCCTTGCGGACGTCGTCCATGGCGTAGACGCGCTGGCTGATAAATTCCTTGTCCTCCCAGCCGTTCTCGAACACGTGCCAGAGTATGCCCCAGACCACCGGGATGTCGGTGCCGGAGCGGATGCGGACGTAGTCGGTGGCATGCGCCGCCGTCCGCGTGAAGCGCGGATCGATGACGATCATGTTCGCGCGGTTGATCTCCTTGCCGGAGAGCACGTGCTGGAGCGAGACCGGATGCGCCTCGGCGGGGTTGCCGCCGAGGATGATCATCGTCTTGGCGTTGCGGATGTCGTTGTAGGAATTGGTCTGGGCGCCGTAGCCCCAGGTATTGGCGACGCCGGCCACCGTGGTCGAGTGGCAGATGCGGGCCTGGTGATCGACGGAGTTGGTGCCCCAGAACGCGCCGAACTTCCGGAAGATGTAGGCCGCCTCGTTGGTGAATTTGGCCGAGCCGAGCCAGTAGACCGAATCCGGGCCGTACTTGTCGCGCAGGCCGGTGATCTTGTCGCCGATCTCGTCGATCGCCTGATCCCACGAGATGCGGGTCCATTGCCCGTCGACCATCTTCATCGGGTATTTCAGGCGGCGGTCGCTGGACACGAGCTCGCGGATCGCGGCGCCCTTGGCGCAATGCGTGCCCCGGTTGATCGGGCTGGTGAAGGACGGCTCCTGGCCGACCCACACGCCGTTGACCACCTCGGCCGTCACCGTACAGCCCACCGAACAATGGGTGCAGATGTTCTTCTTCACCGTCACTTCGGAGCCGATCGCGGAAGCTCCCGCGGCCTCGGCCTTGCGCACCGAGCCGAGCTGGATCGCGCCGGCCGCGGCGAGGCCTCCGGCGACGAGTCCCGAATTGCGCAGGAACGCGCGGCGATCGAGCGCCCTCGGCGTCTCGCCGATGGTGATGGTCTGGCGGTTGTTGCGGCCAGGGCCGCCGGTCTTGCGCTTGATCAGCATGGCGCCCTCAATTCTTCTTCAGGGTCTCGTAGCCGTTGGTCCGGTAGAATGCCTTGACGTGGTCGGACTCGCGGTAACGAGCCTTCGTCTCCTCGGTGCCCGGATCATAGGCCTGGGCGGGCGTCGCGATCATCGGCTGGGCCGTGATCGCGGCGGCGGCCGCCACCGATCCGCCGCCGAGGGCGCGAAAGAAATGGCGCCGCCCCATTTCGTCTTTCCGGTCGTCCCGCATGTCCGTCACTCCTGACTGCGACAGATGTCCCATTGACCCTTGCCTCACGCGTCGAGCGCGTAGGCCTGGGTCTCGATTCCGATGAAAGCCCGTCCGAGGTCGCCCACGGCACGGTAGAAAGACGAACGCGAAGTGCCCGCCACGTCGTCGAACAAACGCGCGACCCAGGGCTGAAGATGCCGTTCGAAGAACGCGCGATCGGCGCCGGGCCCGGTATCGAACCGTTCCGAGACGAGGCCGGCCATGGTCTCGAGCAGCATCGCCACATGATCCTCAGGCTCGCTCATCCGGCCGCTCGCCTCGATACCGAGCCGGGCCAGATCCTCGCGGATCCGGGCCAGGGGCCGCTCGTTGAGGAAGCCGGTGAGATAGTAGGAGGCATGCGGCACGATCTCGCCGCGTCCGACGCCGACGAAGAGGTCGAAATACTCGCGTCCGACCTTGGCCGGATCGGCCCCGGCAGCTTCGCGCGCCAGTGCGGAGCACGCTCTGCCGAGGGGGCTCTCGTCGCCACTCGACCCTGCCAGGATCGAGAGGACGTCGTCGGAGGGTGCCCGGCCGGTCAGGGCCGCGAGGAGATCGTAGAGATGGGCGCGCAGGAGATCGACATCGTCGGCGACCCGTGCCGTCACGCCGGGCGCGCCGGAAGCGGCCTCGGCCTCCACCTCGCGCAACACCTCTACCGAACGCATCTCATCCCTCACGCCGCGACCGATCGCGGACGAAGTGTATTCACTTCCCCCACCATAGCTCGGAACGGGATGTCCGCAATCTAGTTTTTAACCGCTCAAAGCGGGACGGCACCGCCATGTCGTCGCGGTCTCGTCACTGTGGCCTCCTCGGGCGACCGTCGCGGCTCCGCCAGCGCGGGGTTCGGCAGTGATTCCTGCGCCGCCGCGAACTCGGGATCCGGGTCCACGCCATTGGCCTCGGCGTCCTCGTTCGCGGCCGACGTCACGGTTTCCGCTTCGCCCAACTCCTGCTCGGCGACCGCCGGTTCCGACGTGTCCTCCGGGGCCGGTGTACCGTCGAAGATATCGCGGAGCATCGCCTTGATGTCGTCCGTGGGCAGGAGCGGTCCGTTTCCCGGCACACCGCCGACCGCGTTCCAGTCATAGGCGTATTCCCGCGCCTCGCTGACATAGTCGCGGATATCGGTGTCGACCGACCACATCCGGCGCAACGCCGCCTTGCGCATCAGCAGCGGCACGCCCGCGCGCAGGAACTGCGTCAGGTCGGTCGCGGCGGTCAGGCTGTCCACGGACGGCAGCTTGGCGAGCTCTTCCGGGGACAAGAGATCGCTCTCGTCCACCGCATCGGAGGGCGATGCATCTTCCACCTGCGGCGCTTCGGCCGGAACGGCGACGGGCGCGGTGTCCCGCACGAGGGCACGCTTGCGCTTCGACCAGCGCGAGAGGAAATCGCCGCCTCTCATCCCTCGTCCTCCCGTCTGCGCGCCGCTCGTCCCTGCCGGGCGAGCGCTTCGGGATCGGCCCGGTCGCGCTTGCGCTTGTGGAAAACCTGTTCGACGTGGAAGGCTTCGAAGAAGGCCAGCACCCTGGCCTGGATCTCGGCCGGCATCGGCACGGCCTCGACGACCTCGCCGATCCCCTCCGCCATCGATTCACCCTCGTAAGGGTCCGCCGTCACCTTCGCGACCTCATAGCTGGCATCCGCCGCCTGACGCAGGGCGACCCAGAGCGAGGGCCGGCCCGAGACCAGGTTGTCGCGATAATGCGACGTCTCGGCCGGATGCAGCGAGACCTCGAAAGCACCGGCATAGAAGGTCTCTTCCTCCGGCGTCGCCGAAAGAATTGTCCACGGCGCGGTGGTGGGGATCGCGGGCAGCGCCGAGATCGGCAGCCAGGCATGGCTCGCCCAACGGCTCTTCAGGGTCCGTTTGGCGACGATGATCCCGACCTCAAACCGATCGTCCGGCACCGGCTTCGCATCGTCCGTCCGTTCGGTCTCCGTCATGCGGCCTCCGCTCCGGCGGCGATGGGCAGTCCCGCCACGAGGTTCTGGGGTTTCAGGGAAAGGCGTTTGTCGGAATCCATCGCCATCAGGAGATAGACCGGACGACCGGCCACGCGCGGGTCGATCCGCCGGTCGTCGGCGAAGGTCATGCGGAACAAAGCGAGGATGCGACTGCGGTTGGCCTCGTCCAGCTCCTCGCCGTTCCAGAGCGCGTTGCCGATCCGGGTCGCCTGCGCGTCGAGGCCGACGAACCAGCGCCAGTCCGGATCCTCCATCGCTGGGATCGGCTCGACCGTCGCCTCGACATGGAGGAGGTGGCGCGTCCAGGCCTCAGTGGCACGGGCGAGGCCGTCGCGGCTCTTCGGGTTGCCGCCGAGGTTGAGCGCCATGGTGAAGGCGTCCGAGCGGCTCCAATAGGTCCAGGCGGTCTCGTCGGTGAGGACGTCGAGTTCGTTGGCCGCTTCCTTGCCGAGCATGGCGACGAGGGGCGATTGCGCGGCGCCGGTCTCGCGCGCCTCGATCACCTCGGCATCGGCGAGGAGCGCCATGCCGTCCACGAAGGAGACGCGCTGGGGCCGGAAGAAGAGCTCGCCCGCGCGCAGGGTGTAGGGGTCGTCGCATCCCTCCAGCGCGTTGCGCAGGATGAGATGCGCCAGCTGGTTGAGGAAGATCGGCGGGGTGCCGTTCAGGCCCGTCCGAACGAGGTCGAGATAGGCCGCCTCCACCGAATGCGCGGCGGTGAGCCGGTCTCGGAAAGCGAGCATCATCGTCCAGTTCTCGCGCGCATCGGCATCCGCCATCGCCGCGATCTCGCCGGGGGAGACCGACCGGCGCGGCGCCGTCACGAGGCTGCGGTGGAGCGCGCGCTCGGCCATGCAGGCCTCCTCGGGCGGCACCAGCTCGGGCCTGGCGAGATAGGCGAGGATCAGTTCGTCGGTGACGGCGAGGCCGCCGCCCTCGGTGCGCCCGGCGAGGTGGTGGCCGCTCGAGACCCAGAACTCGGTCATCGTCCTTCGCCTTTCGATGAGGGAGCGGTCGCCATGCCGATGAGATCCGCCCGCTCCTCGGGCTCCTCGTCGGTCTCGACGAAGCTGAAGGCCCGCGCATGGGCGTGGAGCTTGTCGGCTCCCGCCATACCGGGGCTGCGCTGGTGCAGGGTGCGGAACGCCTCGCGGATCTCGCCGTCCTCGAAGGTCCTGTGCAGGGCGATCACGCTGCCGATGGCCGGCTGGCACAGGGAGGCGGCGAACTCGATCTCCTCCGCCGCCGCGACACGGGCCACATCCAGGCTCGGCGCGCCCAGGCGCTCGCAGAGATGGCGCGCGAGGTCCTCGACCGCCGCGTCCCGCTCGACCGGCGTCGCCTCGCTGACGACGACGAGGGTGGAGAACCCAAGGGATGTCACGCCGAGGAAACCCGATCGGAACGCCGTCCGCGCCTTGCCATCGAGCAACGGGACATCGGCGTCCCAGAAGAGGAAGGATCCGGTCACCGCCCATTCGCCCGGCTCGGCGGCCTGCGCGAACACGAAGGTGTCCGAAGGATCGAGGCGGATCGTGCGTGGAAGCTTGAGACTGCTCATCGACCCTTCCCAAGTCTCATCCCAAGACCTTTCCAAAGACGCATCCCGTCGCCCGTCCACGACTTCGTTTCCCGGGCCACGGCGACGACCATGGCGTTCAAGGCAGGTATCTGGTGCCGGACGGCGGGAATTGCTCGCGGAAAGGACGACACGGATTCACCAGTACAGCTGGAACCGGCCGATGAACGTATCCGCATCGATGGTGCGGCCGTTCCGGAGCGCCGAGGGTGAGGTGTGCGACCGGACGTAATCGGCAATGATCCGGATGTTGGTGTCGGGATACCACGACAGACCCACCGTCCCGTCCTGCTCGATGCCGCCCCTCACCTCGCCATCGTCGAGATCGATGGCGGAGAAGCGCAGGCCGAGTTCGAATACCCCGATGCCTCCGCGCGTGATGCGCTGGGCTTCCGCGACCTTGACGCCTCCGAAGACCGCATAGCTCGTGCCGTTGAAGTCGGGGGCCATGCGATAGGCCCGGTTGTCGCCGTTCAGTACCCAGCTCGCCTGAACGTACCCGCCCTGGAAGTGCAACGGCTGACCGGCGCCGAATCGGCCGATATCGGTCCGGGTAAATTCGGCGCTCACCAGCAACGGCCCGGAGCGATAGGCGAGTTCCGCGCCGATCCGGGCGATGCTGGCGGCGTCGCGGAGATCGTCGGTATCGACGAAGCTGCGGGTGAAGAGGAAGGCCTCCGAACGGCTGGAGAGCGAGAGCGGGTTCTCGTTCCGGTGCAGGCTGCGGAAACTGCCGGCGAGGCCGAGATGCAGGGTCTGCTTGTCATCGTCGATGGGCGCATAGGTGACGCGGCTGGTCGAGGCGATGCCCTCGCTGCCGATGCCGGTATTGGCGTTGCCGCCGAAGATTCCCGTGACGATGCTCCAGTCCTTGCCGTGCCGCCCGACGGCGAAGCCGACATTGCGCGCCGGCACGAAAGCGTCGGACAGGGCCCGTTCGGTGAACAGGATGCTGTTGTTGGAGGCGAGCTGGTCGAGCCCGAACGGCTCCCTCTGGTTGCCGACACTGAAGAGCATGTCCGGCACGCCGCGATAGACTATGACCGCATCGTTGATCGGCGTAGTCGGGTCGGCGAAATCGTACTGGAAGCCGATGCCGACATCTTTGCCGAGGCTCAAGCTCGTCTCGATCCAAGAGCGGCGCACGGCGAAATTGTCCGAGAACGGGTCGTCGAAACCCGATTGGCGGATGCCGGCTGCGCCGAAATCGAGATGTAGCCGCCCCCCGATGCGCAGCGTCGCGGCATCGTCGGGGAAGCGAAGAGTGATGCCCTTGTCGTCGATGGTCAGCCGCTCGCCATAGGGACCCGGCATACCGGTCGCCGCGATGGCCTCGCCCCTCGGCGCGTCCTCGGCGCGCAGACCGGCCGAGGCCGATAGGAGCCATGCCAGCGCGACGACGGAGAGGGCGCACGGGTTCGAAACCGCTCGTCTCCCGCGGGCGCGCTTCATGAGACCCGGCCAGCGGCGGGTTGCGGCGCCGATGGAAATTCCTCGTCCGATCCGACCCGTCTCGACGATGGCGCCGATCACAGGAGCGGCTCACCCGTGCGGGGGTCGCGCCAGGCCATCTTGGCGAGACCCGGAACGAGGGTGTGTCCCGCCCCGCCTTCCTCGATCAGATCGCCTCTCGGATCGAGCCTCGCGTCCGGACCTACATCGGCGAGGCGGGTCAGATAGCGTCGCCCGATCGCCTCGAACCCGTCCTCCTCCCAGAGGGCGAAAGCCTTCGTCAGGTGCCGCGCGAAGCTCTCGACGACGCGTCCATGGCCTTCTTCCAGCGCGAAGCCTTCGTTCTCGAGGGATGTCGAATCCGGCGTCAGGCCGGGATCGCCGGCCTCGGCCTTCGAGGCGATGACCAGAGCGGAGAAGACGAGCCATTCCGGAACGTCGTCCTCGCTGCAGGCCGCGGGCCAGCCGAGACGCCCCCCGCCGAGGCGCGCGCCGTCGAAGCGGATCGTGTCGGGCCAGTCGACCATCACCGGAATTTCGGGAGGGGCATGCGCCCCCAGGGCCTCGGCGAAGGCGACCATCCCGGCGAAGAACGCGCGGCGCGCGGTGGAAAGGGGCTCGTCCGGCGACAGGACCACGGCGAGATCGAGAAGGGCGGCGTTGCGGCGCCAGACCAGCAGGCCGGTCGCGTCATCGGCCGCGGCCGACCGGCAGGCCTCGTCGAACGCGCTATCGGCGCCGTCCGAGACCCGGAGGGAAAAGGCCGGCGGCAATGCGAGTGAGGAATGGGTGAGGTGGTCGGGGCTCGGCACCATGCCTGTCGGTTCTGCCTGCGCCCGTATGTCGGGTCCTAGTTTCGATCGATTATAGTATACAAGGTACCATATCGAGCGCGAAGGGGACCGATGTCCTCCGGGGTGTGACCAAAAGTTCGGGGTGTGGCTGTGTCCGATCGGATCGTGATCGCGTGCTCGTGCGAGGGGACCGTCGCCCTCGACGGAACAGCGATCGGCAAGGCGTGCGGCGGACGTCTCGAGACCGCCGAGCAGTTGTGCGGGCGCGAGGTCGGGCGGTTCGAGGAGGCGCTGGCCGGGAACGTGCCGATCACCGTTTCCTGCACCCTGCAGGCGCCGCTCTTCACCGATATCGCTGCGGCATCCGGGGCCGAAGCGCGCGTGGCCTATGCCAATATCCGCGAGACTGCCGGCTGGTCCACGGACGCCGCCGGAGCCGCGCCGAAGATCGCCGCCCTGCTCGCCGCCGCTGCGGAGGTGCAGCCGGCACCGGGCAGCGTGGCGATGATCAGCCAGGGCGTCGCCCTGATCTACGGCGGGGACGAGATCGCGATCGAAGCAGGGCGCCGGCTCGCCGACCATCTCGACGTGACGGTGCTGTTGAGCCGTCCGCGCGACGTTCCGGTGCCGCGCAGGCACGAATTCCCGGTGCTCCAGGGCGATGTCGTGTCGGCCGGCGGGCATCTGGGCGCCTTCTCCCTGCGCATCGACGATTATGCGTTGCCGAGCCCGTCCTCGCGCCGGTCGCTCGCATTCGGGCCGTCGCGGAACGGCGCGACCTCCACCTGCGACGTCGTCCTCGACCTGACAGGCGGAACGCCGCTGTTTTCCGCGCACGACCTGCGCAGCGGCTATGTCCGCGCCGACCCTCGCGACCCGGCCGCGGTGGAGCGGGCGATCTTCACGATCTCCCACCTCGTCGGCGAATTCGAGAAGGCGCGCTTCGTCGATTTCCAGGCCGATCTCTGCGCCCATTCCCGCTCGCGCATCACCGGCTGCACGCGCTGCCTCGACGTCTGTCCCACCGGCGCGATCTCGCCCGCCGGCGACCACGTGGCGATCGACCCCTATATCTGCGCCGGTTGCGGCTCCTGCGCCTCGGTCTGCCCGACCGGAGCGGCCGCCTATGCCCTTCCAGCCGCCGATGCCCTGATGCGCCGCCTGCGGACCCTGATGCTGGCCTACCATCGGGCCGGCGGCCGCGACGGCGTGGTGCTGTTCCACGACGCCGAGCATGGCGAACCGCTGATCGAGGCGCTGGCCCGCTACGGCGACGGACTCCCTGCCAACGTGCTGCCGGTGGCGGTCAACGAGGTGACGCAGCTCGGCCCGGAAGCGGCCGCCGCCCTCCTCGCCTACGGCGCCGCGGGCATCCGCCTCCTCGTCCGCGAGCGACCTCATCACGACATTGCCGCCCTGCGCCGGATGGCGCTTCTGGCGGATACGCTCGCCGGTGCGCTCGGCTACGGTTCGGCCGACGGTACGCCCGTGGTCTCGCTGATCGAGACCGACGATCCGGACATCCTGGGCCTTGCCCTCTCCTCAGGCGGCCTCGGCACCCCTTCCCCGGTTCCGGCCGCCTTCATGCCGGCGGGCCCCAAGCGCAACGTGCTGCAATTCGCCTTCCGCGAGATGCATGTGGCCGCCCCCGCACCGGTCGCCCTGGTTCCGCTGGAGGCGGGAGCGCCCTTCGGCGGGCTCGAATTCCGGACCGAGGCCTGCACCCTGTGCCTCGCCTGCGTCGGCACCTGCCCGACCCATGCCCTCAGCGACAGCCAGGAAAAGCCGCTCCTCGCCTTCGAGGAAAGCCTCTGCGTGCAATGCGGCCTCTGCGCCGCCACCTGCCCGGAGGACGTCATCACCCTGAAACCGCAGGTGGATTTCGACGCCTGGAGCCAGCCGCGCCGCATCGTCAAGGAGGAGGAGCCGTTCGACTGCGTCGCCTGCGGCAAGCCCTTCGGCACCCGCAGCACCATCGAGCGGGTCATCGAGAAGCTCCAGGGCCGGCACTGGATGTTCAGGGGGAGCGCGGGCGAGGCCCGCATCCGCAGCCTGATGATGTGCGACACCTGCCGCGTGGAGACGGCGGTGAACGAGGCCTTCGACCCGCACACGATCCCCGAACGCGCGAAGCCGCTCACGTCGGAGGATTACTTCCGGGCTCGGGAATCGCGGGGCGATGGCGGGGTCTGAACCCCGCCGCCGTCATTGCGTCCGCGTCGCCTTCTCCAGGAATCGAACCAGGGCGTCGCGATCCTCGGCGTTGGTGATGGTCTGCTCGGGCATCTTGGTGCCGGGCGTGTAGCGCGAGGGGCCGACCTCGAACAGCTTCGCGATGGTCCGCGCATCCCAGACGATGTCGAGCTTCTTGAGCGGTTCGGAGAAGTTGTAGCCGGCGGCGGTGGCGATGCGCCGGCCGAAGATTCCGCTCAGGGTCGGGCCGGCGCGGTTGCCGTCCTCCGGCGTCAGGGTGTGGCAGGCGACGCAGGCGCGGAACACCTCAGCACCATGGTCGCCCTTGTAGGCGGCCAGCGAATCGGCCGGCCGCGCCATGGCCAGCGGCCCGATCGGCTCACCGGTCTTCGCGTCCCAGCGGCGGACCAGCCTGTCGCCGCCCCCCGTGAGCAACTCGCGTCCGTCCGGCCGGAAGGCGAGTGACCAGACCGGCAGCCCGGGCCCGACGAGGCTGAACGCCACCGTGGCGGTCGCCCGGTCGATCATCGCGACGGTGCCCGCCACGGTGGCGGCGGCCACCCGCCGGCCATCCGGCGACGATGCGAGGCCGATGACGGGGTTGGTGCCCAGATCCACCGATGCGCGCAGCGTTCCCTCCTCGGACAGGAACCGGACGACGCTGTCGGCCCCGGCGGCGGCGATCTCGCCGTCTCCCGCCACGATCACGCCGTTGACCGGCGAGGGCAGCTGGACGATGCGCGGCGGGCCTTCTGAGTCGGAGACCGGCCAGATCCGCAGGGTCGCATCATAACCGCCCGTGACCGCCCGGCCATCGGCGAGGAAGGCGACGGCGTTGACGTTCCCGGCGTGCCCCTGCAGCACCCGCGCCGGCCCGCCATCGAGGGTCCGGATGCGCGCCGTCCCGTCCCACGACGCGGAGGCGAGGCGCATCCCGTCCGGCGAGACGGCCAGGGCCGCGATGGGGCCCGTATGGTCGGAGAAGATCTCCACCGGCTCGGGACGTCCCGTCTGCCAGAGGGCGATGCGTCCGTCCTCGCTCGCCGTGGCGAAGCGGCCGTCCGGCAGGGCGGCGACGGCGTTCACCGCGCCGTCGTGGAAGCGCAGGATTGCGAGCGCACTCCCCTGGTCGATCCCCCACAGGATCGCCGATTGATCGAACCCTCCAGAGATCGCGATGCGTCCATCTGGGGCGATGGCGAGGGCCCGGACCGGGCCGCCATGGCCCCGCAACTGGGCGGAGGCCGGAATGCCGATCGTCAGGGCGATCAGACCGGCGCAGACAAGGGCGATACGCCGGAAAGTCGGTCGAAGGACGTTTGGTCGATCCGAGAAACCGGGTGTCTGCACCGCGCCGCCGCTGTCCTGCTGCATCGACGGCCAGGATTAGCGAGGCCGCCGCCGGTTGTCTCCCCCGCGCGCCTCGCCCGGCAGGTCGGCGATGGCCGGGCTTGATCACCCGCCTGCGATGCCGCATCCGTCTGGGCTCATGTCGATCCGGTCCGCCACCTCGGCCTTGATGCCCCTCGACGAGGCCCTGGCGCGTCTCCTCGTCGCCGAGCCGGTGGGGCCGTCCGTCGTGGCGGTGCGGGAGGCCATCGGTCTGGTCTTGGCGGAGGACGTCGTCGCCGTCTCAGAGCATCCCGGCCGGCCGAGCGCCCGCCGGGACGGCTGGGCCGTGACCGTCGGAGACGTGACCGGCGCCTCCGTCTACGCGCCCGTGATCCTGCCCATGCCTCCCGCCTGGGTGGAGGATGGCGACGAAATGCCCTCCGGCACCGACACGGTGCTGACGCCGGACGCGCGCGATGCCGCGGGCGAGATCGTCGCGGATGCGGCCCCCGGTGACGGTGCCTCGCGCATCGGCCAGGAGATTGGGCGGGGAGACGTGCTGGCGCGAGCCGGCCGGCACCTGACACCTCTGGCTGCCCTGGCCCTCGACGCTGCTGGGATCGGCGAGGTCGCGATCCGCCGGCCGCGCATCCGGGTCGTCGGGATCGCGGACGGACCTTTGTCTCCGCTGGCCCGGGCGGTGGCCGGATGGACCATGGCCGCCGGAGCGCGCGTCGCATCGGCGCCGTCCGCCCGGGACCGGGATTCCATCGCCAGCGCGATAGCGGCCGAGGAGGCCGACGCCGTCTTCGTCGTCGGCGGGACCGGCTTCGGCCGGACGGATCACAGCGCCGGCGCCCTCGCGGCCATGGGCCGCCTCGACGTGCACGGGATCGCGCTGCGTCCGGGCGAAAGCGCGGGTTTCGGCTGGATCGGCACGGTTCCGGTCCTGCTGCTGCCCGGCCGTCCCGATGCCGCCCTCGCGGCCTTCCTCACGCTTGGGCGCCCGCTCCTGTCTCGCCTCACCGGTGCGATGGTGCAGCCGGGGCTCGACGCGTCTCTCACCCGAAAGATCTCCTCGACCATCGGCATGAGCGAGATCGTCTTCGTGCGCGTGGCGAGGGGGGGCGTCGAGCCGATCGGCGGCGCCGATCTGCCGCTGCGGCGGCTGATCCTCGCGGAGGGCGCGGTTCTGGTGCCGCCGGACAGGGAAGGCTATCCCGAGGGCGAGCACATCGAGATCGTACCGCTGTGAACCGCACCGAAGGACCTGAGGCGACGGAGGATTTCCTGGCGAGGCTGTCGCGCGCCGCGCGGCAGGAGCAGTTCCTCCATGTGGTGAGCCGGGACGAGGCCGCCGCGCGGTTTCGCGCCGCGATCCCGCATGCTGCGATGCTCGCGGAGACCGTGCCCCTCGCCGCCGCCCTCGGCCGCGTGCTCTCGGCCGACATCGCCTCGCCGATCGATGTGCCGCCCTTCGACCGGGCCCTGGTCGACGGTTTCGCGCTCCGCTCGTCGGACACGCTCGGCGCGAGCCAGGCCGAGCCGCGCCGCCTCGGTCTCAACCACGAGATCCTCGCCTGCGGCGTCGCCCCGCGACTGGCGGTGGCACCCGGCACGGCGACGGCCATCGCTACGGGAGGCGTGATCCCGCGCGGCGCCGATGCGGTGGTGATGGTGGAAGCCACGGAACTCGCGTCCGGCGACGGACCGCTGGCGATCGACCTCGACCGGGTCGCCTCCCCCGGCCAGTTCGTGGGCTATGCCGGTTCCGACATGGCGCGCGGCGAGACCGTTCTGCGCAGGGGCACCGTGATCAGCGCGCGGGAGATCGGCATGCTCGCCGCATGCGGCCTCGGCACGATCGAGGTGGTCCGCCGTCCCAGGGTCGCGGTCCTCTCCACCGGCGACGAGCTGGTGGCTCCGGGCGAGCCTCTGCCGGCGGCCGGCATCTACGATTCCAACGGCGCCATCGTCGCCGCCTCCGTCACCGAGAATGGCGGCGACCCGGTGCCCCTCGGCATCGTCGCGGATGACGAGCCCGCCCTCGAAGCGGCGATCCGCGGGGCGCTATCGGACTGCAACGTCGTCATTCTGTCGGGCGGCACCTCGAAAGGAGCCGGCGACGTCTCTCACCGCATCCTCGCGCGCCTCGGCGAGCCCGGCATCCTCGTCCACGGCGTCGCCCTGAAGCCTGGCAAGCCGCTCTGTCTCGCCAAGGCGCAGGGCAAGGCCATCGTCGTGCTGCCGGGATTTCCGACCTCGGCGATGTTCACCTTCCACGAATTCGTGGTGCCGCTGATCCGGGCCCTGGCCGGGCTTCCGCCGCGGGAGGAGGAGAGCGTCGATGCGGTGCTGCCCCAGCGCATGGCCTCCGAGCTGGGACGGATGGAATTCGTGATGGCCTCCCTCTCCCGGGGACGGGAGGCGCCGGTCGCGGTTCCCCTGTCCAAGGGATCCGGCTCGGTGACCGCCTTCTCGCAGGCCGACGGGTTCTTCGCGATTCCCGCCGCGCGGTCGGGGATCGAGGCGGGCGAGCGGGTGAGCCTCACCCGGATCGGCGCCCGCACGCGCGCCCCCGATCTCACCATCGTCGGGAGCCATTGCATCGGGCTCGACGCCATCGTCGGATTGCTGGCCGAGCGTGGTGTCCGGGCGCGCACCATCTGGGTCGGATCCTCCGGCGGCCTCGCCTCCCTGAAGCGGGGCGAATGCGACATCGCCTCGATGCATCTCCTCGATCCGAAGACCGGCCGCTACAATGCGCCCTTCCTCACGCCGGCATTGCGCCTCGCCAAGGGCTGGGGGCGGATGCAGGGCGTGGTGTTCCGCCCCGGCGACGGGCGGTTCGCGGGGCGGGACGCGGCCGAGGCGGTCTCGGCCCTGGTCCGCGACCCGGACGCGATCATGGTGAACCGCAACACCGGATCGGGAACGCGGCTCCTGATCGACGGGGTGCTGAACGGCGCCCGGCCGGCGGGGTTCTGGAACCAGCCGCGCTCGCACAACGCCGTCGCCGCCGCAGTGGCGCAGGGCCGGGCCGATTGGGGTGTCGCCATCGAGAGCGTCGCCCGTGCCTATGGCCTCGGCTTCCTGCCGCTCACGGACGAGCATTACGATTTCGCCTATGCCGAGGACCGGGCGCAGGAACCGGCCCTGGCCGCCTTCCTTTCCCTCCTCGCCGAGCCGGAGACGCGAGCGGCCCTGGCCGGGCTCGGCTTCGCGATCCGGGACACGACGCCATGACGGAGCGCGGGATGCGGGTGATCGGCCTCGCCGGCTGGAGCGGGGCGGGCAAGACGACGCTCCTCGCCAAGCTGATTCCCGCCCTGATCGAGCGCGGCTTCACTGTCTCGACCATCAAGCACGCGCATCATGCCTTCGACGTGGACCAGCCGGGCAAGGATTCGCACCGACATCGTCAGGCGGGCGCATCGGAAGTGCTGATCTCGTCCGCCGCCCGCTGGGTGCAGATGCACGAGGTGCGCGACGGCGCCGAGGCGACGCTCGCCGACCTGCTGCGCCGCCTCGGCCCCTGCGATCTCGTGCTGGTCGAGGGGTTCAAGCGCGAAGGACACCTGAAGCTCGAAGTCTACCGGGAAGCCAACGGTCGCCCTCCCCTCCACGAAGAGGATTCCGGCATCGTCGCCATCGCGAGCGACAGGGCGTTTCCCGATGCGGGCATTCCCGTCGTCGATCTCGACGATGTGGCGGCCATCGCCGATCTCGTCGCCTCCCTGGCGGAACCGATCGACGCCGTCCTGAACAGGGTCGAGGGCGATGGCACAGCTGACTGACGATTGCTTCGCCTTCGGCGGACACCTGATGAGCGTCGACGAGGCGCTGGCGCTCATCGCGGAACGGCTTCCCGTCCTCGCCGGGATCGAGACAGTGCCGCTTCTCGAGGCGGACGGGCGCATCGCCGCCGATGACGTCACAGCCGGCATCGACCTCCCGCCCTTCGACAATTCGGCCGTGGACGGCTACGCCGTGCGCCATTCCGACCTCGCCCCGGACGGTGAGACGCGGATGACGGTGGAAGGCCGGATCGCCGCCGGCGATGCGGGGCTCGATCTCGGCAGCGCGCCGCGGGCCTTGCGCGTCTTCACCGGCGCGAGGATGCCGGGGGGCGCCGACACGGTGTTCATGCAGGAGGATGTCGCGGCCGAGGGCACGGACGTGATCCTGCCCCCGGGCCTCAAGCGCGGAGCGAACCGCCGGCTCGCGGGTGAGGATGTCGCGCGCGGCCGCACGATCATCGGCGCCGGACGCCGCCTGACGCCCCAGGATCTCGCCCTCGCCGCCGCCACCGGGCACGCGTTGCTGCCCGTGCGCCGGCGCCTGAGAATCGCGGTGTTCTCCACCGGCGATGAACTGGCCGAGCCGGGCGCCTCCCTGCGAGAGGGAGCGATCCACGATTCCAACCGGGTGATGCTGGTCGCCATCCTGAAGCGCCTCGGCGCGGCGGTGAGCGATCTCGGCATCCTGCGCGACGACCGCGCCGTCCTCGCCGCGCGCCTCGCGGAGGCGGCGTTGGAACACGACCTCATCCTCACCTCCGGCGGCGTCTCCACCGGCGAGGAGGACCATGTGAAGCCGGCGGTAGAGAGCGTCGGCAGCCTCGTGTTCTGGCGCCTGGGCATCAAGCCCGGCCGACCGGTAGCGATGGGCATCGTGCAGGGCACGCCCTTCGTCGGTCTGCCCGGCAATCCCGTCGCGGTCTACGTGACCCTGCTCTTCGTCGTGCGGCCCCTGCTCGCACGCCTCGGCGGCGAAGACTTCGCCGCGCCGCTCGCCATCCCGGTCCGATCGTCCTTCGCCTACCGCAAGAAAGCCGGCCGCCGCGAATTCGTCCGCGTCAGCCTCCGGCGCGCGGCCGATGGCGGGTTAGAAGCGGTCAAGTTTCCCCGCGACGGAGCGGGACTCCTCACCTCGCTCACCGGCAGCGACGGGCTCGCGGCTCTCGGCGACGACGTGACCGGCATCGAGCCCGGCGACACGATCGAGGTTTTTCCGCACGGATTGCTGTTCTGAGGGAGAATCTCGCGGCTCGCCGCCGGAGAGCCTGACCGGAACTTGCATTGCGCAAGTCCAGGCACGATGTGCCCGAAACCATCCGATGCGGCGGGCCCGCCGCATCCGAGTCCGAGCCCCCCGCTCGCGCTCACCTCCTCGCACCTCCGACCTGATCGAAAGCGCCGATGGATTTCCTCGACTCGCACTTCCTCGTCTCGGTGCTGCAGATCGTCTGGATCGACCTGCTCCTCTCCGGCGACAATGCGGTCGTCATCGCCATGGCCTGCCGATCGCTGCCACCCGAGCAGCGCCGCACCGGAATCCTGCTCGGCGCCGGCACGGCGGTGGGCCTGCGCATCCTCTTCGCGGTGATCATCACCCATCTCCTGGCGGTGCCGTTCCTGCGGATCGGCGGTGGTCTGCTGCTGCTCTGGATCGCGGTGAAGCTGGCGCTGGGCGAGGAGGAGGATGGCCACGCGGTCGGCGACAGCAAGACCCTGTGGAAGGCGGTGCGGACCATCGCCATCGCCGATGCGGTGATGAGCCTCGACAATGTCGTCGCCATCGCCGCCGTCGCGAAGGGCGAGGTGTCGCTGTTCGTGTTCGGCCTGCTGCTGTCGATCCCCCTGATCGTGGCGGGGGCGTCCCTAATCACGACGCTGCTGAAGCGCTTCCCCGTCATCGTCTGGGCCGGCGCCGCGTTGCTTGGCTGGATCGCCGGCGAGATGATCGTCACCGATCCCTACGTCGCCGAGCACGTCGCTTCGGTGCCCCACGCGCACAACGTGGCGGCCGGCATCTGTGCCGTCCTGGTCGTCGTGGTGGCGTTCGTATGGAAGCGGGCCACTTCATCGACCGAACCGATGGCCGATCACGGCCGCCATTGAGGCTTCGCGCGAGGACGGAAGCGGCTTCCCGCGTGGAGGCCGCTTCCGTCCGGCTGGGCCGGGTGACCCGAGCGGGTCCTACTGGGCCGCTTCGAGATATTTCAGGTCGAGGGCGGCCAGCGACATCAACGGCGCGGGCATGACGACACCGTCGCGGCGGATCTGACGGGCCACGCGCTGGCATCCGGCGATGTCGTTGGCATTGGCGACCGCATCGCCCTGCTCGATGGAGGCGGCGCTCGGCGTCTTCGGCGGCGGTGCCGCAGGAGTGGCCGACGCAGCCGCAGCCGCGGGGGCCGGGGCTTGAGCCGAAGCGCCCGACGGAGCGGCCGCATTCTGCGACGCGCCCTGAGGACCGGCCGCGCCGGGGCCGCTCTGCGCGGTCGGACCGCTCAGGCCGGAATCCCTCTGCGTATCGCTGGCGCCCGACGGCTTCTGTGAGCCCGTGCCCGGCGCCGTCACGGCCGTGCTCGTATCGGCCTTGGCCGGACCGGCAGAGGTCGGCTGGGCGGGCGGGTGCAGGAAGGCAACGAGTTCCTTGCAGATATTGGCCGGCTTGCCCGCCGATTCCGCCGAGGCCATTGCCGGAAGGAGCACCATCGTCGCCGTCGCGGCCCCGATGGCGAAGCCTCTGATACCCGAACCTGTCATGTCACGCCCCTCCCGAGGCCAAGCCGCCGCATGTCGAGCGGCGCCGATCCTTCGGGGAAAGGTGCGCGGCCGAGGAGACCTGTCAAGGGCGGGTGTTTCCAGGTCGCGCGCCGGGTTGAGTGTCGAGAGAACAGCCGGCGACGCGTGGCCGGCGGTCGTCGCCGAGCCTCTTTCATGAATTACGAGACCGGGGAACGTCGAAGCGACGGCCTTTGCGGTTGACCGATGACCGTATTCGCGGCGTCTGTCCCCTGATCCATCGTCATTCGGATCGAAGAGCGGTCGAGCCATGTCCTCTCCGACGCCTGCGAATGTCCGGCCAGCGGAGGAGGACGATCTCGCCGCCGTCGCGGCCATCTACGCCCACCATGTCCGACACAGCACGGCGTCGTTCGAGGCCGAACCGCCGGACATCGTCGAGATCGCACGCCGCCGCGCATCGTCCGTGCAGGGCGGTCACCCCTATTTCGTGGCCGAACAGGCGGGCGTGGTCGTCGGCTACGCCTATTCGGGCCCCTATCGTCCACGGGCCGCCTACCGCAACACGGTCGAGACCTCGATCTACCTCCATCCCGACGCGATGGGGCGCGGCCTCGGGACCCTGCTGCTCGAAGCCTTGATCAGAGCCTGCGAGAGACACGGCTTCCGACAGATGATCGCCGTCGTCGGCGACAGCACCAATCGCGCCTCGATCCGATTGCACGAGCGCCAAGGCTTTCGCCGCGTCGGCACCCTGGAGGCCGTCGGCTTCAAGCACGGACGCTGGCTCGATGTCGTCCTGCTCCAGCGCAATCTCGGCGAGGGCGCGTCCTCGGTGCCTGGGGCGCAGGGCGCCTGACGAACTGCCACTTCGCTCCGTATGGCCTTCTCCCGACGCCGCGTTCTATCCCAGTGGTCGAAATCCGACGTCTGGCACCCACCCGGAACGATTGAGTTGGGCGGGCGACGTGGCGTCCTGGCCCGGCTGGTGACGCGATTGGTGGCCGCCCCAGGTCTGGTCAAGCGTCCGCCCTCAGGTGTTCGAGTTTCTGAGATCGCGCGGCGCGGTTCCGAAGCGCCGCCGGAAGGCGGTGCTGAAGACCGACGCGTTGGTGAAGCCGCACCGGTACATGATGGTCGCGATGCTGTCGCTGGCATGTGCAGGCGCCAACAACTGGCGATGCGCCCGGTCGAGGCGCGTGTCGCGGATCGCCGCCGCCACGCCCTCGCCGTCGGCGAAGGCGGCGTAGAGACGGTTGCGGGAGACGCACAACGCCCGGTACAGGGTGTCGGGACCGAACCCCGGATCGTGTAGGCTGCGTTCGATGTGCACCGCGGCCAGTGACCGCAGCGCGTCCGCTGTGACGTCGCCCGTGCGAGCGCCCACCAAACCCCGGAACAGGTGGAGGGTGCCCTCGACTGCGATGCCGGCCTCGGTCTCCGTCATGCCCGGCACCAAGGCCGCGTAGGACCGCAGGTAGGTCGCGAACAGCGCATTGAGGGGGCCGTGGCCGATCATGCGCCCGGCGTAGGCTTCCGGCTCGCCGACATGGGCCCTGAAGGCCGCGCGCGTCGAGCTAAGCCGGATCTCCTCGTAATCCTCGTAGGCCCCGATCAGGAACGGGCGTCCGGAGTCGGTGACGCTGATGTCGCCGGGAGCCATCCGCCCGCCGCGGGTCCCTTGTTCGAAGTACTGGGTACCGCGCAGGACCAGGGCGATTGTGATGGTGTCGCGCCCGTCTTGGCGGACATGGCGCGCCGTGCGCTCGACATCGACCCGCGGGCCCTCGGTGTGCAGCAAGGTGCTGTGGGCCGTGACGGCGACGAGACGACTGGCTGCGAACGACCGCCGTTCCTCGGCCCCGGCGCTGGTGACGCCGGACATGGCCAGCGCCGTGTCGCGCCAGAACTCGAACGCGCGCTTCGACTCGACCTCGGCGGTGCTCTGCCTCAGCGTTTTGACGCGGGGGCGCTCGGTCAATTCATACTCCTTGGTTCAGACGCTTGGAGATCGAGACTCGCTCTGTCTGCAAGGTATGTCTGTTTGTAAATTAGCAAGACTTCAAATTTCGTATTTTTCGTATGCGTATGCGTATGCACCACGTGCTGGGTCAGGATCGAAATCTAAAGTAGGTCGATGGTTGAATAAAAACCTGTAAGGGAAGGTATCAGAGGCAAAATTAGCTTTGGTAGATGGACTTTTTCAGAGCAGGCGTACTCCTCTCAGCCAGGACAGGTCACAAATATGGGCCAGGCTGCCCGCAAGCGGACCTTCTGAACTTCAGATATGGGTCGAAAGCGGGCTCGGAACTTGGGGACCATCGGTCAAATTTAGACCGATCGTCCCCGCCGTGTCCGCCGCCCTGAGCGTGCGAGCATCGAGAGCGACCTGCTCGCATCCTGCGAGCTTCGAACGATCCCGACCTTAGGCCCTCACTTCGTCCCGGCATTCGGGAAGAAGAGCTGTTCGCCGCCGATCCGGTAGGCGGCGATGGCGGCCTGTCCCGGCGCCGAGACCAGCCAGTCGATGAAGGCCTGCCCCGCTTTCGCCTTCACATGCGGATGCTTCTCTGGGTTCACCAGCATGGCTCCGTACTGGTTGAACAGGCGCTTGTCGCCCTCCACCAGGATCTTGAGGTCGCCCCGGTTCTTGAACGACAGCCAGGTGCCGCGGTCGCTGAGGACGTAGGCGTTGGTGGCCGAGGCGGTGGTGAGCGCCGGCCCCATTCCCTGGCCGACCTCCTTGTACCAATCGCCGCGGATCGCGCCGAGGTCGAGGCCGGCCTCCTTCCAGTAGCGCAGCTCCGCGCTGTGCGTGCCGGAACGGTCGCCCCGCGAGACGAAAGGCGCCTTGGCAGCGGAGATCCTGCGCAGGGCCTCGACCACGCTGGCGCCGGCGGCACCGGCCGGATCGTCCTTCGGCCCGACGATGACGAAGTCGTTGTACATCACCGGATAGCGCTTCGTGCTCCAGCCCTCGGCGACGAACGTCTCCTCGGCCGCCGTATCGTGGACAAGGGCCACGTCGGCATCGCCGCGTCTGGCCGCGTCGAGGGCCTGCCCGGTGCCGAGAGCCACCACCTTCACGCCGATGCCGCTACTTTGCGTGAACTTCGGCAGGAGGTCCTTGAACAGGCCGGATTGCTCGGTGGAGGTGGTGGAGGCGACCGTGATGGTCTCGGCCGGTTCGGCGCGGGCCAGCGCAGTCGTCAGGCCGGATGATCCGACGACGGCGAGGAGGCCGAGGCTCAGGAATGAGCGGCGAAGGAGGTCCATGGCAATTCTCCGGCGAGATAGGCGCGCGCTTGCGGCGAGCGGGGGGACGAGAGGAGGCTGCGTGCGGGCCCATGCTCGACGGCGAGGCCATCGGCGAGGACCACCACGTCTTCGGCGAGGCGCATGACCTGACCGAGATTGTGCGAGACGAGGACAACCTTCGTGCCGGCCCGCGCCATCGACGCGACGAGTTCCTCGATGGCCTGGGCCGAGGCCGGATCGAGATTGGCCGTCGGCTCGTCGAGGAGGAGGAGGTCCGGCTTTCTCGCCCAGGCCCGCGCGAGGGCGAGGCGCTGCTGCTCGCCGCCCGAGAGACGGGTCGCCGGAGCGCCGGCCCTGTCGCCGAGGCCGACATGGTCGAGCGCGGCCCGAACCCGCTCACGACGCTCCCCGGCATCGAGGCCCAGGGGCGCCAGAGCCAGGGACACGTTCGCGGCGACGCTCGCCCGGACCATGCCGGGGCGCTGGAACACGAAGGCGGTGCCGGGCCGGCTCCCTGCCGACGCGCCGATGCGGATCGTCCCGCTCGTCGGCACCAGCAATCCGTCGATGAGGCGCAGGAGCACGCTCTTGCCCGCGCCGTTCGCACCGATGATCGCCGTGATGCCGGGCGACGTCACCGTGATATCGACGCCATTCAGGATCGGCAGGTCGCCGACACGGTAGCGGAGCCGCTCGATCGCGATGGGGACCGACGGGCTCATCCGTAGGCACGCATGGCGTAGGACCGGAGCAGCGAGGCGACGGCGCTGACCGCGACGACGATGGCGATCAGGACGATGCCGAGGGCCAGGGCGAGGGGGAGATCGCCCTTCTGCGTCTCCAGCGAGATCGCCGTGGTCATGGTGCGGGTATACCCGTCGATGTTGCCGCCGACGACGAGGACGGCGCCGATCTCCGAGATGGCACGGCCGAAGGCGGCGAGGATCGCCGTCACCAGGGAGAAGCGCGTATCGAAGATCAGGATCGCGGCGCGGCGCACCCGGCCGAGGCCGAGGGAGCGGAGCTGTTCGCCGAGATGATCCTCGGCATCGGCGACGATCTGGCGCGTCAGGGCGGCGATGAGCGGCACCACCAGGATCGTCTGC
Organism: Methylobacterium marchantiae; assembly: GCF_042679825.1. Lineage (NCBI taxonomy): Bacteria > Pseudomonadati > Pseudomonadota > Alphaproteobacteria > Hyphomicrobiales > Methylobacteriaceae > Methylobacterium > Methylobacterium marchantiae. Next base: position 72,293 of record NZ_JBHTND010000018.1, read on the forward strand.
GCCGCGATCATCGCGCTGGGAGTGAAGAGCAGACCGAGGCCTCCGAAGGGGCCGGAGCGCGACAGCAGCAGGTAGAGGACGAGCCCGATGACCACCGGGGGCAACCCCATCGCCGCGTTGAGAAGGCCGACCACCGCTCTTCGCCCCCGGAAGGACGCCACGGCGACGAGGCCCCCGAGGGGCACGCCGACCAGGGTGGCGAGCCCGACGGCCGACAGGCTCACCCGCAGCGACAGGCCGGCAATGGCGATCACCTCCGGATCGAGCGCGGCGATCCGTGAAAGCGTATCCTGCAGGGTTTGAAACATGGCTCCGGTGCTGTTCGGCGGCGCTTCCTCATGCTATCGCCCAAACCGTCAGTTCAATAGGAAACGACTTGCCTATGAAGGTGGATCTGACCCTGGGCGGAACCATCGACGTGGCGGGCCGGGAGATCGCCTTCGCACCGACGCTCGCGCTTCTGGACGCCGTCGTCGCGGCGGGCTCACTTCAGGGGGCGGCGAGCCGGCTGCGCCTGTCCTACCGCTCCGCCTGGGGTCGCTTCGTCCTGCTCGAGGAGACGCTCGGACACCCCGTCATCCGCAAGACCAAGGGACACGGCACCGTCCTGACGCCCTACGGCGCTGCGTTTCACGAGGCCCTCGCCCGTGCCTCGCGGGCGAGCGAGGACATCGTCAGGCGGGAGGAGCGGGTGCTGGAGGCGGCCCTCGATGCGTTGAACGGCATCGCGAGCGGCCCGCTGCGACTGGCGATCAGCCACGATTCGGTGCTCCTCGAAGCCCTCGGCGAGATCGGTGGCATCGCCGTATCGATCGCCGGCAGCCTGGAAGCCCTCGCGAGACTGGCGAGTGGGCAGGTCGACGGGGCGGGATTCCATTTCGGTGCGGCCGTGCCGGAGCCGGGCTCGGCCTTCGCCGAGGTTCTCGCCGATCCGGCGCTCATCGCCCGCCCGGTCCTGCGCCGCGAGCAGGGATTGATGATCGCGAAGGGCAATCCGTTCGCCGTCAACGGAATCGCCGACCTGTCCGCGGCCGGTCTCCGCTTCGTCAACCGCCAGCACGGTGCGGGCACACGGATCTGGTTCGACAGGCTGTGCGCCGAAGCGGGGATGAACGCCCGCTCCATCCACGGCTACGAGACGGAGGAGTTCACGCATCAGGCGGTGGCGGCCCTGATCGCCTCCGACGCCGCCGATGTCGGGATGGGGACCCGCGCCATCGCGGAGCGCTTCGGCCTCAATTTCGTGCCGCTCGGCGAGGAGACCTACTTCCTCGCCGTTCGCGCCTTCGTCGGGGCGGAGCGGCTGGAGACGATCGCCGAGGCGATCCGGCGCCGGGCCGAATCGACCGCCGGCTATGCGTGAGGCCGTCGACCGTTCGCCTGGATTCCTAGTGAGCCAGGATCTTCGAGAGGAAGGTCTGCGCCCGCTCGGAGCGCGGCTTATCGAAGAAGTCGTCCTTGGTGGCGTCCTCGACGATCTCGCCGCGATCCATGAACACCACGCGGTTGGCCACCTTGCGGGCAAAGCCCATCTCGTGGGTGACGACCATCATCGTCATGCCTTCACGGGCGAGCTCGATCATCACGTCGAGGACCTCGCCGACCATCTCCGGGTCGAGGGCCGAGGTCGGTTCGTCGAACAGCATGACGATCGGGTTCATCGACAGGGCGCGGGCGATGGCGACGCGCTGTTGCTGACCGCCCGAGAGCTGGCCCGGATATTTGTGCGAATGCGCCGAGAGGCCGACCCGCCCGAGGAGCTTCAGGCCGCGGTCATGTGCGTCCTCCTTGGCACGGCCGAGCACCTTGCACTGGCCGAGCATCAGATTGTCGATGATCGACAGGTGCGGAAAGAGCTCGAAATGCTGGAACACCATGCCGACGCGGGCACGCAGCTTGGGAAGGTTGGTGCCCTTGGCCTGAACTCCGATCCCGTCGACGGTGATGGCCCCCTTCTGGATCGGCTCCAGGGCGTTGACGGTCTTGATCAGCGTGGACTTGCCGGAACCGGAGGGACCGCAGACGACGACCACCTCGCCCTTCGTCACCTGCGTGGTGCAGCCGTTGAGGACCTGGACCGGCCCGTACCATTTGCTGATGTTGTCGATGGCGATCATCGGCTTGCCGGAAGCCTGGGGATCGATGGCGGACATGGCGGATCCTCGAAAGCTTAGCGGATGATGGCGACGCGGCGCTGCAGACGCCGGACGAGGGTCGAGGCGGTGATGCAGATCACCAGGTAGACGGCGGCCGCGAACAGATACATCTCGACGAGGCGGCCATCGCGCTGAGCCACCTTGGAGGCGGCACCGAGGAAGTCCGTGAGCGAAATGACGTAGACCAGCGACGTGTCTTGAAAGAGGACGATGGTCTGGGTCAGCAGCAGCGGCAGCATGTTGCGGAAGGCCTGAGGCAGGATGACGGTCCGCATGGTCTGGCCATAGGTCAGCCCGATGGCCTGGGCGGCGGCCGTCTGCCCCTTCGGGATCGCCTGAATGCCGGCGCGCATGATCTCGGAGAAGAACGCCGCCTCGAACAGGGTGAAGGTGACCAGCGCCGAGGTGAAGGCGCCGACCGAGATCGGACGCGAGGCGCCCGTCATCCACTGGCCGATATAGGGGACGAGAAAGTAGAACCAGAAGATCACCAGCACGAGCGGCAGCGATCGCATGAAGTTCACGTAGATCTTGGCCGGGAGCGCCAGGGCGGTGATCCCGGACAGGCGCATCATCGCGATGATGGTGCCGAGGATGATGCCGCCCGAGGCGGCGAGCGCGGTGAGCGTCAGCGTGAACACCATCCCCGTCCCGAACAGGTACGGCAAGGATGTGAGGACGACCCCGAAGTCGAAATCCGTGAACATCGGTCCCCTAGTCCAGTCTGACGGTCGCGAAGGGTGGCAAAGTCGCGAAGGATGGCAAAACGGGTCGCGCCGACATCAGCGCGACCCCGGGACGGCGATGCGGGTCTCGAGCTTGCTCGACGCTGTGACCACCAACAGACTGATCCCGAGATAGATCAGGGTTGCCGCCGTGAAGGATTCGAAGACCTGAGAGGAGAATTCCTGCATCGAGCGGGCCCGCGCGGTGAGTTCGAGCAGACCGATCGTGAGCGCCACAGAGGTGTTCTTGAGGTTGTTCAGGAATTCAGAGGTGAGCGGCGGCAGGATCACCCGGTAGGCGTTGGGCAGCAGCACGTAGCGATAGGTCTGCCACGTGGTGAGGCCGAGCGCCGTGCCGGCCATCCGCTGCCCGCGCGGCAGGGTCTCGATGCCGGTGCGAACCTGCTCGGCGACACGGGAGGCCGTGAAGAAGCCGAGGCAGATCACCGCCGTGTAGAACGACGCGTTGGGAAGCTGCTTCAACCAGGTTCCCCAGGAGCCGGGCAGCAGCTCCGGCACCACGTAGAACCACAGGAACATCTGGACCAGCAGCGGGATGTTGCGGAACAGCTCCACATAGGTGGTGCCGACCCGTTGGGCCCCCCGGCTCGGCAGAGTGCGCAGCACCCCGATGAGCGAGCCGAGGGAAAAGGCGATGATCCAGGAGCAGAGCGCCGTGACGATCGTCCAAGTGAGGCCGGAAAGAAGCATGTCGGCGTAGGTGCCGGTGCCTTCCGGAGACGGATCGAAGAAGATCCGCCAGTTCCAATTGTAATTCATCGCCTGTCGTCTGCTCCGGTGCGGCGGCTTAGTAGGCGGCCGGGTCGGCGCTGTCGCTCGGCGACTCGAAGGCCTTCTTCATGGGATCGCTCATGGGAAGGTTCAGGTTGATGCCGCGCGGCGGGATCGGCTTGGTGAACCAGGTCTCGTAGAGCGTCTTGCCCTCGGGGCTCTTGTAGAGCTTGGCCGTGGCTTCATCGACCACCGCCTTGAACGGCGCGTCGTCCTTGCGGAGCATGATGCCGTAGGGCTCGGGCTTCGACAGCGCCTCGGTGGAGATGGCGTAGGCGCCCGGATCCTTCGAGCTCGCCGCGAGCGAGGCCAGCAGCACGTCGTCCATGACGAAGGCGGCTGCTCGGCCGGTCTCCACCATGAGGAAGGCTTCCGCGTGATCCTTGGCGGGGAGGATGGTCAGGCCGAGGCTGCGCGCGGTGTTGGCTTCGTTGATCTGGCGGATGTTGGTGGTGCCGGAGGTGGAGACGACGGTCTTGCCTTTGAGATCCTCGATCGTGTCGAGCTTGGCCGACTTCTTCGCCACGTAGCGGGTGGCGGTGAGGAAGTGGGTGTTGGTGAAGGACACCTGCTTCTGACGATCGGCGTTGTTGGTGGTCGAGCCGCATTCGAGGTCGACGGTGCCGTTCGCGATCAGGGGGATACGCGTCGCGGAGGTGACGGGGTTAAGCTTCACCTCGAGTTTGGTGAGCTTCAGGTTCGTCTTCACCGCCTCGGCGATCTTCTTGCAGATCTCGAAGGCGTAGCCCACGGGCTTCTGGTCGCCGTCGAGATAGGAGAACGGGACCGAGGCGTCGCGGTAGCCGATCGTGATCTCGCCGGTTTCCTTGATCTTCTTGAGGGTGCCGGTCAGTTCCTGGGCGCTGGCACCCGAAACGCCGAGCGGAAGGCCCGTCGCGAATGCGAAGACGACCGCCGCTGACAGAGCAGCGGACCTGTGATGACCCAAATGCATGTGAAGGCTGGCTCCCGGAGGGGTTCTCACCGATCGGACGACCGGCTCTTGAGGCTCAACGTAGCAGCGGTCCTGTCCATCGCAATCGGTGATTTGACGCCTCACCGAAGATGTCAACCGCTGACGGACACCATAGCAATCACCGTGCCGTCAGGTCGGCTCCGAAAATTTAAAGCGAGACAATCCCCTCTCTTTGAAATTCCTTCGGTCGAGGCAAGACCAGCGCTTTGCAGATCAGTGCGCGGAATGAAAAAAGGCCCGGCTTTTCAGCCGGGCCTGTCTCGTTAGATTTCGACGCATCTTGCAGGATCGGAGCGCTGCCACCGCGAGGGTATCGTTGCTCCGATCCCGACCAAGTCGGATGCTTAGAAGTCGCGCTGTACGCGGGCGCGGACCTGGAAGGTGTCGGCGGAGTCGACGGTCTTGACGGCTGCACCAGCGTTCAAGGCAGCGGCAGCGATCGCACCGTTTTTGTACTGGTCAACAACGCGGCCGTTCTGCAGACCAACCTTGGTGTAGAAGCCTTCCAGACCGATATCCAGATCCTTCACGGGCGACCAGATCAAGCTCGCGCCGGCTACGATCTGATATGTGTCGCGGAGGGTCGGGCTCAGTGAGAAAGCTCGGGTCGGAGTTCCATCGGCATTGAGGCCGCCAGTGAAGTTGTTCTGTGACAGGAACCCGGACGTTCCGAATGCGGCAGCGTGAGCTTCACGAGCCCCTCTGGCGAAAGCCAGTTCACCGTAGCTGCCGAAAACGGCCGAACGCCACTCGGGCGACCAGTAGTGAAGGAACGAACCCACGACCGTGAAGCTGGTCGAGGTCTCGATCTTGCCGGTCAACGGGTTCAGCGTCGCATCCGACATGAAGGGATCGAAGGACGCACCGTTGATCGTGCTGGCGCGGGAGGTGTAGCTGCCGTTATACGAGGAATAGCCGGTGTAGAGGGTGGCACCCTCGCCATAGGCACCCTGCAGATACAGGGTATCGCCGGGAGAGATGAACGGGGTGTTGATCTTCACACCGCCCTGGACCGCCCAGCCGTACTCGCTGGAGGGACGCTCTGCAGTGAATGCCGGGATGACACCGTTCGTCTGAATGAAATTACCGGTGTTAAGCTCCTTGACCGCTGCGGACAGCTGAGCCGAACCCCAAGCAGCATCATAGCGAAGCACGCCGACGAAATCGGGCATCCGGTTGCGCTGCGTGACATCTACGTTCTGGAACGCGATCGGAACACCAAGAGGGCTGAACGCCACAGCAACCGGCGACGGAGCACCGGATACGCCGGTCCCACCGAAGGTCTGCGAGTAGATCGTGTTGCGACGGAAGGTCGGGTCTTCGAGCGAGATCGTGGCCGAGAAGCCGTCACCGAACTTCGTCGAGTAGGCGAGGAGGTTGGTGGACTGGACGTCCGAGTTCAGGGTCGCGCCGGCGAATTCGAAGTCGTGGGCGTAGAAGTCGAAGAACGAGGAGGCGCGACCGGCGGTGAGGCCGGCGAACTGAATGAAGGCCTTGTCCGTATTCACGAACTGCTGGTCGCGACCGACCTGATCCTGGCCTGTGGCGCCGAAGGCGGAGCCGATACGCTCCTGGGTGCCGGAGCGGAGGCCGCCGGTGGCACTAGTGCGGGAGGCGAACTGGATACGGGTGAAGGCGCGCAGGGTGCCATAGGCCGTCTGCGTGCGGGCATCGACGTTGATGCGGGCGAGACCGATATAGCCGGTCGTGTCGCCCTGGCTTCCAGCGGCGCTGCGCGACGAGGTCGGCTGGTAGCCCACGTCGAGGCGGGCGCGGCCCGAGAGACGGATGCAGGTATCGGTGCCGGGGATGTAGAAGAAGCCGGCGCCGTAGGCGCTGCAGACGCGGACGTACTCGATCGGAACAGCCTTCTTCACGGGAAGATCGGCAGCGTGCGCTCCAACGACTGACGCAAAGGCTGCGGCAGAACCGAGGAGTGAGCTCTTCAAGAGCTTCATTGATATCTCCAAAAGCTTCGAGACCCGAGGGACAGGCAACTTCGACCCGGCGATGACCGAAATCCGTTTGCCTTTATTTGTTAGCCGGATGGGAACTCAGCCCCGTGACCCGACCGCGCCCCGGGGTTTTCCCAGTGCCATTTCACTCTGTGCGAGCCGGTTGCGGCCGGCAACTCGGAATCGTGAATGCCAGACGGGTTCTGAACTGCTGTGGCGGCGCTGCAACGTTTGTCAGACGGCTAAGTGTATCATCGCGCGGTCGGCTTGCTGTGCAGTCCACAACCCAAAGGAACAAAGTGGTGCTTCGAGGCGGGCTATTGGGCCCGATTATTCCAGACTCACGCAGCTTTGCTTAGTTTTTGTGCTGCGCATGCCGCTGCGCGGCCGCGCGGCCCGCTCGCGCCCCTGCTCCACAGGCATCGGACATTGCTCGAGCGTCGACCGGCCCGCGGGATGGACTTGAGGGCGAGAAGACTCGCCGACCGGGACGAATCGGCGGCATCAGGCCGGCGGGACGATCCGCGCGACTCGGGACGACCGCGTCATCGCTTCGAGTTCGAGGAGATGATCGAGCTGGCCCTGAGTCAGCAATCCCTCCTCCAGTACGATGTCGGCCACCGGCCGGTTCTCCGCCAAGGCCCGCTGGGCGACCCGGGAGCAGGCTTCGTAGCCAAGCGCCGGAACGAGGGCGGTCACGAGCCCGATCGAGCCGTGGACGAGGCTGCGGCAGCGTTCGCGATCGGCCCCGATTCCATCGACGCAGCGCTTGGTGAGGGTGTCGACCGCAGCGGTGAGCATCCGCAGGGAGCTGAGGACGCAATATCCGATGGTCGGCTCGAAGGCGTTGAGCTGGAGCTGGCCGCCCTCGGCGCAGAGGGTCACGGTGAGATCGTGGCCGATGACCAGGAACGCCATCTGGTTGACCACTTCCGGGATCACCGGGTTGACCTTGCCCTGCATGATCGAGGAGCCGGTGGTAATGGCCCAGCGGGTGCCCCATCAGTTCCAGGGCGACGTTGGCGATCACCTCGTTGGCGTTCATGTTGGTCGAAGTGCCGTCGCCGCCCTGGATCGCGTCGACCACGAAGGATTCGGCAAAGCGCGGGTCGGTGGCGATGAGGGTGCAGGCGCGGTCGATAGCGTCCGCCTTCTCCGCCGACAGGTGGCCGAGCCGCCGATTGGCGCGGGCCGCCGCCTGTTTCACCAGCGCGAGGCTCCGGACGAAGTCGGGGAAATGCCCGACCGGCACGCCGGTGATGGGAAAATTGGCGACCGCGCGCTTGGTGTGGATGCCCCAATAAGCGCCGGCCGGAACCTCACCATACCCCAGGAGATCATGCTCGGTGCGCGTCCGCGCGCCGTCCATCTCCACGGTCCGGACCGTCGCGACGGCGATGTTCTCGACCGGGGCCTCTATCTCCCTCGCCATCGGTCTTGTCCCTCGCGCCACCCCAACGGCGGGTTCGCCGAAGGCCACATGCGGCAGCGGAACCGTCGAGCCTCGTGAAGGGCCGGCCGTGACATCGGATCAATCCGGAAGCCCGATGACCTGAAAGTTGGTCCTCAGCTCATCGGACATCGGGACGTTCAGGCGCTCGCCGTTCGGCAGCCGCTTGAGGAACCAGCGCTCGTAGATCCAGCGCAGCTCGCGGGATTCGGCGAGCCGTTCGAAGGTGGCCGTCACCACGCCGGCGAACTGCCCGTCATCCTTGCGGAACATCAGGCCGTAGGGCTCGAACGACAGCTTGTCCGCCAGAACGGTATAGGACGCCCCCTCCGTGCCGGCCCCCGCGATGAGGCCGTAGAGCAGCACGTCGTCGAGGCCGAGGGCATCGGCGCGCCCGTCCTTCACCATGGCGAAGGATTCGGCGTGGTCGTGCCCGGTGACAATGGTCGTCGCCATGTTGAGCCGCGCCATCAGGGCGCGCAGGGCCGCCTCGTTGGTAGTGCCGACGGTGACCGCGACAGTCTTGCCGACGAGGTCGCGATAGGAGGTGATCGCCGAACCGCGCTTCACCAGGAGCTTCGTGGCGCTGAAATAGGTGACGGGCGAGAACGCCACCTGCTTGCGGCGCTCGGCATTCGCCGTGGTCGATCCGCATTCGAGGTCGACCTTGCCAGATGTCACGGCACCGATCCGGGTCTCCGGGGTGACGAGTTCGTAGCGCACGGTGAGGTCGTTCCGGCCGATCTCCTTGCCGATCGCATCGACCACTTCGAGGCACAGGTCGATGGCATAGCCGACCGGCTGGCCCTTCCCGTCACGGGACGAGAACGGCAGCGAGTTCTCGCGATACCCGAGAGTCACAGCACCCGTTTCGCCGATCTTCTTGAGCGTCCCGGTCAGGACGTCGATGGCGGCCGCCGGATGGATGGTGGATGCCGCCAGCAGCGCCACAGCCGCGGCGACCCTCATGCCCGTCATGCGCATTGTCCGGTTCCCGTCACGCCCCGTGATCGACAGCGATGTGCGATGCCTCAGGCTATTCGGCGGGCTCCGGCAGGGGAGACACGTCGCGGTCGAGGCTCTGGTCGGTCAGGGCGAGCTGACCTTCCCATTTCGCGACGGCGACGGTGGCGACGCTGTTGCCCAGCACGTTGGTGGCGGAGCGGCCCATATCGAGGAACTGATCGATGCCGATGATGAGCAGGAGGCCGGCCTCTGGGATGTGGAAGGTGGAGAGCGTCGCCGAGATCACCACCAGCGAGGCGCGCGGCACCCCGGCCATGCCCTTCGACGTCACCATCAGCAGCAGCAGCATCGTCATCTGCTGACCGAGCGTCAGCGGGATGTTGTAGGCCTGGGCGATGAACATCACCGCGAAGGTGCAGTACATCATCGAGCCGTCGAGGTTGAACGAGTAGCCCATCGGCAGCACGAACGAGGTGATCTTGTTCGGCACCCCGAAGCGCTCGAGGTTCTGCAGGGTCTTCGGATAGGCCGCCTCGCTCGATGCGGTGGAGAAGGCGAGGAGGAACGGCTCCTTGATCAGGTTGAGGAGGCGCTTCATCTGGTTTCCCACCAGCAGGAAGCCGGCGAAGGCCAGCAGGCACCACAGCATCGCCAGGCTGAAGTAGAACTCCACCATGAACTTGCCGTAGGTGACGAGCACGCCGATGCCCTGCGTGGTGATCGTCGCCGCGATGGCCGCGAACACAGCCACCGGCGCGAAACCCATGACGTAGCCGGTGATCTTGAGCATGACGTCGGCGAGGCCCTCGATCCCCTCCGCCAGGAGCTTGCCCTTCTCGCCGAGCGCGGCGAGCGCCACGCCGAAGAAGATCGAGAACACGACGATCTGCAGGATCTCGTTGTTGGCCATCGCTTCCACCGGGCTCTTCGGCACGAGGTGGGTCACGAATTCCTTCAGGGAGAGGGAGGCGGCCTTGAGGTTGGTGGTCGCGCCCGCATCGGGCAGTGGCAGGTTCAGGGCGTCGCCGGGCCGGAGGATGTTGACCATCACCAGACCGAGGACCAGCGAGCACAAGGAGGCGCCGACGAACCAGAGCATCGCCTTGCCGCCGACACGGCCCACCGAGGCGGTATCGCCCATATGCGCGATGCCGACGACGAGGGTCGAGAACACCAACGGCGCGATGATCATCTTGATCAGGCGAAGAAAGATGTCGCTGACGAGGGCGATGTAGCCCGAAATCTCCTTCGACGTCTGAGGGTCGGGCCAGGTGATATTACAGAGATATCCGACCGCGATCCCGAGAAGCATGCCGATGAAGATGTATGTCGTCAGCCTTGACTGCATCGTGCTACCCCACCCGCAAGATCATCGACGACATGGTCGGAGATCGTCTTCCATCCTGCATGAGACATGCCCGTGCGTCGGGCATCGCATCACGAAACCGTGAAGACACACGAAGCCTTGGGCCGGCCAAGTTGGTGTCGGGCCTAACGGCCGCGAACACTCGGTTCTGCTTCGGGCTCGGTGATCGAGCTCTCCGCAATGACGGATCTATGAGGAGGCTAGTCTTTTTCAGGTGCCGCGCAAGCACCCAACTGACGTTCTCCGAGGTCTGTTCGAGGAAGGCCTGGGCCACCCTCGACCGGCCCGCGGATCAATCCCGGCGCAGGCCGGCCGCGACGCGCGCGGCCCGGCGGATCGCCTCCGGCTGCGGCTCGCCGGCCGGAACGACCCAGCTCCCGCCGACGCAGAGAACCTGAGGGATCGCGAGCCAGTCCGGAGCGGTGGTCTCGCTGATGCCTCCCGTCGGGCAGAAGCGGACCTGCCCGAAGGGGCCGGTGAGCGCCTTCAGCGCCTTGATCCCTCCGGCGGCCTCGGCCGGGAAGAACTTGAACCGGTCGAGCCCGTGATCGAGGCCGCGCATGATGTCGGCGGCATTCGCGACGCCCGGCAGGAACGGGATGCCGCGACCGATGGCGGCCTTCGTCAGCGGATCGGTAAGGCCGGGGCTGACGATGAACTGCGCGCCCGCCTCCATCGCCGCGTCGAGATCCCGCTCGTTGAGGACTGTGCCCGCACCGACCACGGCGCCTTCCACCTGCGCCATGATGCGGATCACCTCCAGCGCGGAAGAGGTCCGCAGGGTCACCTCCAGCGCGGTCAGTCCCCCATCCACGAGGGCCCTGGCGATCGGCTCGGCATGACGGGCGTCCTCGATCACGAGAACGGGGATCACCGGAACGGAGCGCATCAGCGCGTCGATGCTGGTCATGAAATGGTCCTCAGGGTGGTGGAAGAATGACGGGACCCGCGCGTCGCTTCCCATCTCGAAGACACGCGCGAACCGATGGGCCGGAAGACCGTCCTGTAAGACCGACCTACAATCCCGCGGCGGCCAGCATCGCGGAGGCGCCCTGCTCGGCACCGTCGGCGCCGTTGCGCATGAAGGCGAAGAGTTCGCGTCCGGTCCCCTGGACCGGCAGGGGTGCCGTCGCATCGGTCCGGTTGTCCCATTCGGCCGGATCGACGAGGGCCTGCAGCGTTCCGTCCTCGGCGCTGAGGCGGACGATGTCGCCGTCGCGCAGCTTGCCGAGCGGGCCGCCGCCGAGGGCTTCCGGGCTCAGATGGATCGCCGCCGGCACCTTGCCGGAAGCGCCGGACATGCGTCCATCGGTGACGAGGGCGACGCGGAAGCCGCGGTCCTGGAGCACGCCGAGCTGCGGCGTCAGCTTGTGCAACTCGGGCATGCCGTTGGCCTTCGGGCCCTGGAAGCGGACGACGACGACCACGTCCCGCTCCAGCTCTCCCGCCTTGAAGGCGGCCATGACGTCGTCCTGGTCGTCGAACACCCGGGCCGCCGCTTCGACCGTCCAGCGGGACGGGTCGACGGCGCTGGTCTTGAAGGTGGCGCGTCCGAGATTGCCCTTCACCAGCCGCATCCCGCCATCCGGCTGGAAGGCGTTGGCGGGACCGCGCAGGATGCTCTCGTCATGCGAGGCGGCGGGTGCGTCCTCGAACACGAGCGCGTCCTCGATCAGCTTCGGGTCGCGGGCGTGGTCGCGCAGGCGCCCGCCGGCCACGGTGAGGATGTCGTCGTGCAGGAGCCCGGCATCGATCAGGCTGGCGATGACGTAGGACATGCCGCCGGCCGCATGGAAGTGGTTCACGTCGCCCGAACCGTTGGGATAGACCTTGGCCACCTGCGGGATGACGGCGGAGAGCCGGTCGAAATCCTCCCAGTCGATCAGGATCCCGGCGGCCCTGGCGATGGCCGGCAGGTGGATCGCGTGGTTGGTGGAGCCGCCGGTGGCCAGCAGGCCGATGACCGCGTTGACGATCGCCTTCTCGTCGACGCAGCGGCCGAGGGGGCGGTAATCGTTGCCCGCGGCACCGATCTCGGTGAGCCGGTGCACTGCCGCGCGGGTCACCGCCTGGCGCAATTTCGTGCCGGGATTGATGAAGGACGCGCCGGGCATGTGCAGGCCCATCACGTCCATCATCATCTGGTTGGAATTGGCGGTGCCGTAGAAGGTACAGGTCCCGGCCCCGTGATAGGAAGCCGATTCGGATTCGAGCAGCTCGTCGCGGCCGACCTTGCCCTCGGCATAGAGCTGGCGGATGCGCTGCTTCTCCTTGTTGGCGAGGCCCGAGGGCATCGGCCCGGCCGGCACCAGGATCATCGGCAGGTGCCCGAAGCGCAGCGCGCCGATGAGCAGGCCCGGCACGATCTTGTCGCAGATGCCGAGCAGCGCCGCCCCGTCGAACATGCCGTGGCTGAGGCCCACCGCCGTGGAGAGCGCGATGGTGTCGCGCGAGAACAGCGACAATTCCATGCCGCGCTGGCCCTGGGTGACGCCGTCGCACATGGCCGGGACGCCGCCCGCCACCTGCGCGGTCGCCCCCACTTCGCGGGCGAACAGCTTCATCTGCTCCGGGTAGCGGCCGTAGGGCTGATGCGCGGAGAGCATGTCGTTATAGGCGGTGACGATGCCGATATTCATCGATCGGCCCGACTTGATCGCCGCCTTGTCCTCGCCGGAGGCGGCGAAGCCATGGGCGAGGTTGCCGCAATTGAGCATCGGCCGGTGTACGCCGGCATCGCGTTCGCGGGCGATCAGGTCGAGATAGCTGCGCCGCGTCGCCTTCGAGCGCGCGATCACGCGCTCGGTGACGGCGGCGACTTCCGGGTGAAGCTCGGTCATGGCAGATCCTTCCCTCGCTGCGTGCGAAGCGCCTGCTGTCAGGAACGTAGAGAGCTCGTCTCGCCAGCGATAGATCGGTCCGCGGGCGAGACGGTCAATGACCGATCCGGCTCAGCACGTTTCAGGCCATCGCGGATCGTCGGGGCGATGGTGCGGACGGCGGGACTCGAACCCGCACAGCCTTTCAGCCGCAAGATTTTAAGTCTCGTGCGTCTACCGGTTTCGCCACGTCCGCATTGCGCGATCAGCGGTAGCGAGGGCGGGGCGTGAGATCAAGGTATTCGGATTACGGCACCCGGGATCACGGCGCCCAGCCGTAGAGCCAGTCGTAGCGCCGGCCCATTCCGGAGGGGCCGAGGCGGCGCATCACCGCGTTGCGGGCGAAACCGATCAGCTTTCCGGCATGGTAGGTCCGGCCGTTGCCGCGCGCCGCCGATTGCACGCGCCTGGTGCGCGAGGCGCGCGTGCCGGCATAGGCGGCGAGCGAAGCCGGCACGTCGTCGGCCCTCAGCGTCAGGGCGAGCACGGCCGCATCCTCGATGGCCAGCGCCGCCCCCTGCGCCAGGAACGGCAGGACCGGATGGGCCGCGTCCCCGACGAGCGCGACCCGGCCCCGTGCCATGGGCCGGGCGGTGGGCCGGTCGACCAGGGACCAGACCAGCCAGGAATCCGGCACGGACAGCAATCCGGCCAGGATCGGTGCCGCATCGGCGAATTGCGCGCGCAGGACGGCCGGCTCGCCGAGCTGGCCCCAATCCTCGCTGCCGAGACGCTCCGGCACCACGGCGACGATGTTGATGCTCTGGCCGCCCTGGATCGGGTAATGCACCACGTGCCGGCGCCGGCCGAGCCAGAGGCCGGTCTCGTCGCCCTGCAGTTCCGGCGGGGCGGCGTCACGCGGGATCGTCGCCCGCCAGGCGGCCTCGCCGCAGGATTTCAGCGGCCTGCCGTCGAAATGTCCGCGCAGGGTGGAACGGACGCCGTCGGCGCCGACCACAAGGTCGACGGAGAGGCTGTCGGATTTCGAGCCCTGGCCGCTCTCCAGCGTCAGCTCCACGGAGGTCTTCGTCTCGGTGAGGCCCTTCACGTCCCGGCCCATCAGCAGGCGGATTCCCGGCCGGCCGCGCACGGCATCGAGCAGCAGCGTCTGCAGATCGGCCCGGTGGATGACATAGTAAGGCGCGCCGTGGCGGCCGCGCAGGTCCGCGCCAAGCTCGACGCCGCCGATCTCGCGCGCCGTCGCGAGGGCGCGGACCACGACCCTCGGTGGTTCGCTCGCTGCCCGGCGCAAAGCGGGCCCGAGGCCGAGGGCGATGAGCACGCGGCTGGCATTGGGGGAGAGCTGCAGCCCGGCACCGACCTCGCTGAAGCCGGTGCGCCGCTCGATCAGCGTCACGCGATGCCCGGCGGCATCGAGGGCGAGAGCGGCGGTCAGGCCGCCGATCCCGGCGCCGACGATGGCGACGCTCAATCCGGAGCCGATTCCGGGCGTCGCGTGCGATGCTCTGGGGCCGAGGAAGCCGGATGTCACCGGGGGCGCTTAAGCAATCAGGCGGCCTTGGCGCCGTGATCGTCCCAGACGCAAGCCGCCGGATCGGCGGTACCGGCCTTCAGGCTCGGCCGATAGCGGTAGAGCGTCGAGCAATACTGGCAGATGATCTCGTCGTCGGTCCCCATGTCGAGGAAGACGTGCGGGTGATCGAAGGGCGGCTTGGCGCCGATGCACATGAACTCCTTCGAGCCCACATGGATCACGGCGACTCCGAGATCGTTGTGGAAGTGCGGCACCGCCTTGTCAGCCATCGCCCGATCCTGCCTCCGGCCCGTCGGCGTCGAACCCCGCCCGGGCACCATTGATCCGTCGGGGGCATTCTCTACCCGCTCGATGGCGCCAAGCCTAGCACCGACGATAAGCCTAGCGCCGAGGATCCCGCAATCCTCGTGCGCGCACTCGCCTGACATTCTCGCCGGCAACGGCCGGATGGTTCGGTTCTTCGCCCCGTATAGCCGCTGCGATGCGAAGCGGGTCGGGCGACCGGGTGGAGCCGCCCGACCCGCCGTCACCCCGTTGCCGGTTGAGGCGGGCAAATGAAGCGACCTGTCGAACAGGCCACCCGCGGCAGAAGCCGTCAATTGCCTCTTTCGAGGTAGCCGGCCTTCCCCCTTCCTAGACGTTGGAATCCCCTCGCCGACCCTGGGCCGGTTTGGTGCGTTGGTGTACACTCGACCACAGCGAGGTCCTGCTGTGAGCTACCGCCTCTTCCTCGACGACGAGCGCGACCCGCCTTCCGAGGGCGACTGGGACGTCGTGCGCTCGCTGGAAGCCGCGCAGGCCGTCGTCCTGCTGCGGGGAATGCCCGCTTTCGTCTCCTTCGACCACGATCTCGGTGCGGACGATGATGGAAAGCCCCTGGCGACGGGCGCGGACTTCGCGCATTGGCTCGGCGGCTTCGTCCTCGACAACGGCCTGAGCCTGAACGGCTTCACGTGGTCCGTTCACAGCCAGAACCCGATCGGCGCCGCCAACATCGACGGCTATCTGCGAAACCTCGTCGAGTGGCTGGACCGCGGCGCCCGCTGACATCCGGGCGTCGGGCAGCGAAGGCCGAGAGCCTAGCCGAGGCCGGAAAACCGCCGCGGACGGCCAGCCTTGCATCGTCGAGGGTTGGCCTCTTCCGCGCGTCACCGTAGATAGGGCATTCTCGCCGCCGCTTTTACGAAACCACACCCGTCATGACCCAGAACGAACAGGCTGTCGCCGAGAGCGGACGCCGTGCGCCTCGGCCGCCGATCCATGGCCCCGAAGGGTTCGAGGGCATGCGCAAGGCCGGGCGGCTGACGGCGGAAGCCCTGGACGTGCTGATGGAGGCCACCGCCCCCGGCGTGACCACCGAGGCGCTGGACCGCCTCGCCTACGAATTCGCCATGGACAACGGCGCCTACCCGGCGTCGCTGCTCTATCGCGGCTATCCGAAATCGATCTGCACGTCGATCAACCACGTGGTCTGCCACGGCATCCCCAACGACAAGCCCCTGCGCGAGGGCGACATCGTCAATCTCGACATCTGCCTGATCGTCGACGGCTGGCACGGCGATTCCAGCCGCATGGCCTATGTCGGCGAGGTGCCGCGCAAGGCGGCTCGCCTGTGCGAGATCACCCACGAATGCCTCATGCGCGGCATCGCGGCGATCAAGCCGGGGGGCTCGACGACGGATATCGGCCGCGCGATCCAGGCCTATGCCGAATCAGAGCGCTGCTCGGTGGTGCGCGACTTCTGCGGACACGGCCTCGGCCGGATCTACCACGACGCCCCGACCATCCTGCACTATGTCGAGCCGAGCTACGACGTGGCCTTCCAGCCCGGACAGTTCTTCACGGTGGAGCCGATGATCAATCTCGGCCGCCCGGCGGTGAAGGTGCTCTCGGACGGCTGGACGGCGGTGACGCGGGACCGCTCGCTATCGGCGCAGTTCGAGCACACGGTGGCGGTGACCGAGACGGGGGTGGAGGTCTTCACCTTCTCGCCCAAAGGGTTGCATCAGCCGATCGATCCGTCCGCCTGAGCCCGCGTGATCCGGAGGCAAGACGATGCCGCGCCTCCCCATCGAACCACCGCTCAACGAGGCGACGGCGGAGGCGCCGCACTATCTCGGCCATCGCGACCGGCTGCGGGCCCGCTTCGCGCAGGCCGGCGCCGATGCCCTGCCCGATTACGAACTCCTCGAACTCGTCCTCTTCCGCGCGATCCCACGACGGGACGTGAAACCCCTGGCGAAAGCCCTGATCCGCCGGTTCGGCAGCTTCGCCGAGGTGGTGAGCGCGGAGCCGAACCGGCTGGCGGAGGTCGAGGGCGTCAGCCAGGGCGTCATCGCCGATCTCAAGCTGGTGGAGGCGGCGGGCCATCGCCTTGCCCGCGGTGCCATCGCGGCCCGCCCCCTGCTCTCGTCATGGGCGGCCCTCCTGGACTATTGCCGGGCGACCATGGCCTTCTCGGCCCGCGAGCAGTTCCGGGTGCTGTTCCTCGACAAGCGCAACCACCTCATCGCCGACGAGGTCCAGGGCCGCGGCACCGTCGATCACACGCCGGTCTATCCGCGCGAGGTGGCGCGCCGGGCGCTGGAACTCTCGGCCACCGCCATCATCCTCGCCCATAACCACCCCTCGGGCGATCCGACGCCCTCGGCGGCCGATATCCGGATGACGCGGAATATCGTCGCCGTGCTCGAGCCGCTCGGTATCGTCGTCCACGATCACATTGTTCTCGGTCGCGATGGACATGCGAGCCTCAAGGGGTTGAAGCTGATCTGAACGTGCTACTCTGACGATCGGACGATCCTGGACCTTCGGTTCGAGGTCGTCCGGAGGAAACGTCGGCCTGCTGCGAAGCGCACATCGTCCCGGTGGCGCGCCTCTTGCGAAGATGCCGGGATAAAAGGGGAGGCGCGAATGGCGCTCGCTGCGTTCGACGAGATGAATGGGATACCGGGGGCCGCCATGGGCGACCCTGCGGTTCGCGAAGCCTATGACAGCCTGAAATCCTGGCTCGAGACGACGCCGCCCGAGCACTTCAACACGCGTCGCAGCCAGGCCGAGATGCTCTTCCGGCGCATCGGCATCACCTTCGCCGTCTACGGTGCCAACGAATCCACCGAACGCCTGATCCCGTTCGACATCATTCCACGGGTGATCACCAAGCCGGAATGGAGCTTCCTCGAACGCGGCCTGAAACAGCGCGTGACGGCGATCAACGCCTTCCTCAGCGACATCTACGGCGCCCAGGAATGCATCAAGGCGGGGATCATCCCGGCCGATCTGGTCTATCGCAACCCGCATTACCGCATGGAGATGCGGGCCTTCAAAGTCCCGCACGACCTCTACGTCCACATCGCCGGCATCGATATCGTCCGCACCGGCGAGAACGACTTCTTCGTGCTGGAGGACAATGCCCGCACCCCGTCCGGCGTCTCCTACATGCTGGAGAACCGCGAAGTGATGCTGCGGCTCTTCCCCGAACTGTTCTCGCGGCACCGCGTGGCGCCGGTGGAGAATTATCCGGATTCGCTGCTCGCCACCCTCCGCAGCCTCGCGCCGCAGACGGCCACCCGCGATCCCTCCGTCGTGTTGCTCACCCCGGGCCGCTACAATTCGGCCTTCTACGAGCACTCGTTCCTGGCCGACAAGCTCGGCGTCGATCTGGTGGAGGCCTCGGACCTCTTCACCAAGGACGACGTGGTCTACATGCGCACCACGGAAGGCCCGCGCCGGGTCGACGTGATCTATCGCCGTCTCGACGACGACTTCCTCGACCCTCTCGTCTTCCGCCCCGATTCCGTCCTCGGCGTGCCCGGCCTGATGAACGCCTACGAGCGCGGGACCGTGACCCTCGCCAACGCCGTCGGCACCGGGATCGCCGACGACAAGGCCGTCTACAGCTACATGCCGGAGATCGTGAAGTTCTTCACCGGCCAGGAGCCGATCCTCCATAACGTGCCGACCTATCGCTGCCGCGAGAAGGAAGCCTTCTCCTACGTGATGGACAACCTCGCCGACCTCGTCGTGAAGGAGGTCAACGGCTCGGGCGGCTACGGCATGCTGGTCGGTCCCCACGCCACCAAGCGGGAGATCGAGGATTTCGGCCGCAAGCTGCGGCATTCGCCGGACGGCTTCATCGCCCAGCCGACGCTGGCCCTGTCCACCTGCCCGACCTTCGTCGCCTCGGGCGTCGCGCCGCGCCACGTCGACCTGCGGCCGTTCGTGCTATGCGGTTCGGACGAGATCAGAATCGTTCCGGGTGGATTGACCCGCGTGGCCCTGAAGGAAGGGTCCCTTGTGGTCAATTCGAGCCAGGGCGGCGGCACCAAGGATACCTGGGTGCTCGACGCCTGACGCCGCGCCGGCCACCCCGCCAGAGCCCGCCTCGGGTAAGAGGTGGATCGTTTTCTCGCCTATCGCCTTAACGGAAGCCCATGCTGTCCCGGACCGCCGACAATCTGTACTGGCTCTCGCGCTACGCCGAGCGCGCCGAGTTCGTGGCCCGCATCCTCGATGCGGCCCATCGGCTCGCCGCCCTCCCATCGAGCTATGGCGGCGGCGAGACCAACGAATGGGCGTCGGCGCTCGCCTCCGCGGGCGATCCGGAGGTGTTCAAGCCACTCTACGACAGCGTCAACGAAGCGACGGTGTGCAACTTCCTCGCCTTCTCGCCGCATAACCCCTCCTCGATCCGCTCCTGCATCGAGACCGCGCGCGAGAATGCGCGGTCCGTCCGCACGGCGCTGACCACCGAGATGTGGGACGCCATCAACGGGGCCTGGCTCGAATTGCGGAACTACGAGGGCCGGGACCTCAACCGCGACGAGTTCAGCCGCTTCCTCGAATGGGTGAAGGGCGTGTCGCTGGCTTTCGACGGCTCGGCCTATCGCACCATGCTGCGCAACGATGCCTATTGGTTCACCCGGCTGGGTACGGCGATCGAGCGGGCCGACAACACGGCGCGCATCCTCGACGTGAAATACCGCATCCTGCTGCCTGCCACGGAGAAGGTCGGCGGCAGCCTCGACTATTTCCAGTGGACCACGATCCTGCGCGAGGTCTCTGCCTTCAACGCTTATCACTGGGTCTATCGCGAGAGCGTCAAGCCGTTGCTCGTCGCCGACCTGCTCATCCTCAACCGGCAGATGCCGCGCTCGCTGACCAATTGCTACGGCATGCTGGTGGAGCACCTCGATCTCATCGCCGACGCCTATGGCCGGCGCGGGGCGAGCCAACGGCTGGCGAGCAACACCCTCGCCCGCCTCGAGAGCGAGAATATCGACCGGGTCTTCCGCTCCGGTCTGCACGAATTCGTCACGGCCTTCATCGTCGAGAACAATCGCCTCGGCGCGGCGGTCATCGAACAATATCTGGTGTAGGGTCCCGTCGAATCCCAGGCTCCGCGAAGCCCGAGCTCTACAAGAGACGTCCATGCGCATCCGCGTCTTCCACGAGACCAATTACACCTACGAGCAGCCGGCTCGCGGCCTGATCCAGCTCCTGCGACTCCGGCCCCGCGACCATGACGGTCAATATGTCCGCCGCTGGCGGATCGAGCCGTCGGTGGACGGGCGGATCAGCGAACGCGAAGACGGGTTCGGCAACGTCACCCACTGGTTCACCGCCGACGAGCCTGCCGATGCCCTGACGATCCGGGTGACCGGCGAAGTCGATACCAACGAGATGCACGGCATCGTCCGGGGCACGGTGGAACGTCTGCCCGACGTGTTTTACCTGCGCGATTCCGATCTCGCGACGGCCAACGGCGAACTCCAGCTCTTCGCCAAGAGCGTGGTCGACGAGGGTGATTCCTCGGTTCTCCCCTGCCTTCACCGTCTCCTCGCCGCCGTCTTCGACACAATCGCGTTCGAACCGGGACCGGCCAGCGCCAGCACCACCGCCGCACAATCCTTCGCGGCGGGAAAGGGCGTCTGCCAGGACCTTGCCCATATTTTCATCGCCGCCGCGCGGCACCTGGAAATTCCAGCTCGCTACGTCTCCGGCTATTTCTTCCATGCCGAGAGCGGGGAGGACCAGGGATCGGGACATGCCTGGGCGGAAGCTCTGGTGCCCGGTCTCGGATGGGTCGGTTTCGACCCGGCCAATGGTATCGCTACGACGGAGGCGCATATCCGCGTCGCCATCGGGCTGGATTATTTAGGTGCAGCCCCGATCAGAGGCAGTCGGATGGGTGGCGGGACTGAAACACTCGAAGTAAAGCTTCGCGTCGAACAGGCTCAGGCCACTGTCCAGGTCTAGCCTGTCACAGCATTAAGAATGGCCTGAGAGTCTCGGGTCATCAGGGGTATCGGTATCATGACCTATTGCGTCGGGCTCCTCGTCGAGGAAGGGCTCGTGATGGTTGCCGACACCCGCACCAATGCGGGACTCGACGACATCTCGACCTATCGCAAGCTGCATCACTTCAACGTTCCGGGCGAACGCGTGATGATGCTGGCATCGGCGGGCAATCTCTCCGTGACGCAATCGGTGCTGAGCCTCCTCGCTGAGGGAGTGTCCGGCGAGGATGGCGAGCCGCCTTTGAAGATTACCGAGACGACGACGATGTTCCAGGCGGCCCAGCTCATCGGCAAGGCGATCCGCCGCGTCCGCGTCATCGAGAAGGCCGGGTTCGAGGCGGCCAACCTTCGGTTCTCGATCTCGCTGCTGTTCGGCGGTCAGATCGGCAACGAGCCCATGCGGCTGTTCCTGATCTACTCCGCCGGCAACTTCATCGAGTGCAGCACGGATGCGCCGTTCCTGCAGATCGGCGAGCACAAATACGGCAAGCCCATCCTCGACCGTGCGGTGAAGTTCGAGACCGATCTCTACGACGCCTTGAAGGTGAGCCTCGTCTCGATGGATTCGACGATGCGGTCGAACCTCGGTGTGGGACTCCCCATCGATATCGCGGTCGCCCGGCGCAACGCCCTCGATCTCGAGGTCAGCCACCGGATCGAGGCGGGTGAATCCTATTTCCACGATCTGCGCGAGCGCTGGTCGGCGGCCCTGCGCGCGGCTCACCGCGCCATCCCGCGGCCGCCCTACGGCCCAGCCGCACGATAGCCTCGGGCACCGACTGTTACTCCGCCCGGAAGATTCTCCATCTCGTCGAAGGCAGGTGGGGGATCGGGCAAGGACCCGGGCGCTCATCTTATGAGTCCGGCCCGTGATGTGTGGGCCGGCCATCCGGGGCATGAGGTTCGTGGAGCCCCCTCCCCTTTCCGCGAGACGGTCGAGAGGGGCGGTTCGGTTTCTCGATTGCCGCCGATGCGGGTGGTCGGACACGACGAAGCCCGCTGCGATGTGTGTCGCGGCGGGCTTTCGGTGTTGTGTGTGAGGGTTTTGGTTGCGGGGACAGGATTTGAACCTGTGACCTTCAGGTTATGAGCCTGACGAGCTACCGGGCTGCTCCACCCCGCGCCAGG
>NZ_JBHTND010000019.1:0-84542 GCF_042679825.1 Methylobacterium marchantiae
GGCGATCTCATCCCAGAGATCATCGGGGAGAAGCGGTCTGGCCATGCCAAACCAACGCTCGACATCCGACTCGGTGCCGTTCTGTTAGGCGCTCTTAGAGCGGCTTTTTCTCCAGCTTCCTCTCGATCCTATGCGCGTCGAGGCCCGGCACGATGACCGGCGGTTCGGGCACGGCAGATGCCTGGGGTGTCGCCCTGGCGAGATCCGCGAGCCGGGAGCGCTCGTAGAGCAGAACGACCACGACCGAGATCAGCGCCGGAATCCAGAAGTAGAACACCCGGAACACGATGACGGCCGCGATGATCGCGTCCTTCTGGCCCGGATCGGTGATCTGCATCGCCGTGATGAAGACGAGTTCGAACACGCCGAGGCCGCCCGGTGCATTCGAGACGAGTGCGACCGAGAAAGACGCCAGAAAGATCGCGATGACGGCGATCGGACCCGGATTAACGGCCTCTGGCAGCGCGAAATAGAGGATGCCCGCTGCGCCGAGGAGTTCGAGGGGAGCCGCCAGGAGTTGGCGCCCCATGATCGCCGGCCGCGGATATTCCAGCTTGAACTTGCGGACGTGGAGCGGTGGTAGGCGCAGGATCGATCCGGCGACGTAGAGCGCAACGAATGCCAGCAGGCCGATACCGACGATGAGCGCGGTCTTCGGCTCGGTCAGGAAGCCGGGAAGGATACCCTTGAGCCGCGAAAGGAGTTGGGGTTCGACGACGAGAACGACGCCGCCGAGCAGGACCGTGCCGAGAAAGAAGGTGAAGGAGCAGAGCGCCACGAGCACCGCCACCTGGGCGGCCGAGAGTCCCTTGGCCGTGTAGGCCCTGTAGCGCACCAATGCGCCCGAGAAGACCGATGCTCCGATATTGTGGGAAAGTGCGTAGGTCGTGAACGAGCACACCGCCACGAAGAACCATGAGATCCCGCGCACACCGAGATGCAGCAGCGCGATCCGGTCGTACCAGGCGAGGGCCGCGTAGGCGATGAGGGTAGATAACCCGGCTAGGACCATGCGATGCGGCGGGATGGCGACGATCGCCGCCCACACCGCCGCCATCGATGTCGTCTTCAGCTCTTGGTAGAGGAAGTATCCCGAGACGGCGATCGCCAGGAGGCCGATGAGCGGCCAAGCGAAATCCTTGATTGTCTTCATTACGAACCGGCCAAGCCCCCACAGCCCGGCCTACCTGCACGACCGCGCGATGCATCGCAAGCGAGACAGCGAGCCCCGGAGTAGCAAGTCACGACCGCTACTGAGAGATGTCATGCGAACATGACGGTTTCGTGCCGGCGGGCGTCGCGGACCGATCAGGCGCGGGCTCGTGCCAAGCCGATACCGTCCATCGCAGCCTGATCGCGGGCCGCTTCGGCCACGCGTTCCGCCGTGCGCTCACGGTCCTCGAGGATTTCGATCTTCTTGAGATCCTCGAACGCCTCGCCGAGTTCGGCCTTGGCGTCGGCGAGCTGGCCTTCCAGGGCTAGCGCCGACTGGCGCATGTTGTCCCGGCGCGTGGCGGCGGCACGGGCATAAGTGGGATAGGCGAAATGGCCGGGGTCGGTGATTCCGGCGCGGCCCTCCTCGTGTGCCACTTCGCGGTCGAGCTCGGAGGCCATGCGATTGAAATCGGCCATCATCATCTCGATCTGCGTCACGCGCCGACGCTTCTCGTCGACCTGGAAGCGGCGCAGCCGGATCAGCGTGTCACGCGATTTCATGTTGAGGGTCCCATTCCACGCAACGCACGAAAGGCCGGCGCAGACAGCGCCGGAGACGAAGGCGAGAACGTTGCGAGCGGCGCTCAGGCGCCGCCGACGATCTCTGCCAGTCGTTGGTAACCCTCGCCTATCGAGGTTGCTTCTTCCTTACTCTGACCCAGAAAAGCCTCGATACTCGGCATCAACGCCACCGCTTCATCGACTTCGGCCGATGCACCGGCCCGGTACGCTCCGAGGCGGATGAGTTCTTCCATGTCGGCATAGGTCGATAGGATTCGACGCGCTCGCCTGACGGTCGGCAGATGAGCCGGATCGCAGGATCGCGGCATAGTGCGCGAGACCGAGCGAAGCACGTTGATCGCCGGATAGCGGCCCCGCTCGGCGATTCCGCGCTCCATGACGATATGGCCATCGAGGATGCCGCGCACGGCATCGGCCACCGGTTCATTATGATCGTCGCCTTCCACCAGCACCGTGAAGAGCCCCGAGATCGCCCCCTGGCCCGTTCCCGGTCCAGCCCGCTCCAGCAGGCGTGGCAACTCGCTGAAGACCGTGGGTGTGTAGCCCTTGGCGGTGGGCGGCTCGCCTGCGGCGAGACCGATGTCGCGCTGTGCCATGGCGAAGCGGGTGATCGAATCGATCATGCAGAGAACCTGCGCGCCTTGATCGCGGAAGAACTCGGCGAGGGCCAATGTGACGTAGGCCGCGTTGCGCCGCATCAGGGCAGGCTCGTCGGATGTCGCCACTACCACCACAGAGCGGGCGAGGCCGCTGGGACCGAGATCGTCCTGCAGAAACTCCTGAACTTCGCGCCCGCGCTCGCCGACGAGACCGATCACAGCCACATCGGCGGCGGTGTAGCGGGCGAGCATGGACAGCAGCACGGATTTACCGACACCGGAGCCGGCGAAGATGCCCATGCGCTGACCGGCACACATGGTCAGGAAGGTGTTGATGCAGCGGATGCCGAGATCCAACGGCGGTCCGACCCTGCGCCGCGCATGTGCCGGCGGCGGATCGGCCCGCAAGGGATAGATCGCCGGACCGGGAGGCAGGGGGCCGAGACCGTCCACGGGACGGCCTAGGGCGTCGATGGTCCGCCCGAGCCAGCCTGCGGAGGGACGGATCGCTCCTGCCGCCTCGTCACGGACCATCGCCGGACATCCGCGGCGGACGCCCTCGAGCGAGCCGAACGGCATCGCCAGTGCCCGTTCGCCTTGGAAGCCGATGATCTCGCAAGGGACCGCGCCCATGCCGTTCTCGACCATGATGTCAAGGCGCCCTCCCAGGCGCATCGCGGCGACCGGACCGGCGACCTCCACGAGGAGTCCCTTGATGGCCACGACCCGGCCGTAGGTCTCCAGGGTCTCGATTCCAGCCAGGGCGGCCTGGGCCGCGGCCAAGCTGATGGTGGAAGAAACGCGTGTTCGATCCGTCATCTGCGCTTCTCTCAACCTTTCGTTTACCTCCCTCCTTAACACTGCGGTCATCGGGCTTGTAGCGGTCCGTCGTCGTTCGGTGATCGGCGCATGCCCGCGCCGGGGACGATGCATCGCTCAGGCGTGTCTGTTGAGTCACACTTTTTGATGAATGCAGATCCGTCAAGTACTTAGCTGGATGTTCTGGTGTGATGCATTTGCCGGCCCCTCGTCTCCTGGGGTCGGACGGCCATAAGGTGGCGGCATCATTTCACGCGACATTCAATTCCGTGCTTGCCACCGAGAATCAGGTTTTGTTAACGATTAACCATTAGCGTTTCACGTCAATGACGAGGGAGCGTCCGCCACGGGCCGGTGGTGGACGAACGGCGGGGGCTTGCCCGAACGCTGAATACGGCCGGCTGGGCTGGGGACCGACGATGCGGGTACTTCTGATCGAAGACGACAGCGCGACCGCGCAGAGCATCGAACTGATGCTCAAGTCGGAAAGCTTCAACACCTACACGACGGATCTCGGCGAGGAAGGAATCGACCTCGGCAAGCTCTACGATTACGATATCATCCTTCTCGACCTGAACCTTCCCGACATGTCGGGCTACGAGGTGCTCCGCAACCTCCGGGTGGCGAAGGTCAAGACGCCGATCCTGATCCTCTCCGGCATGGCCGGGATCGAGGACAAGGTGAAGGGTCTCGGCTTCGGTGCCGATGACTACCTTACCAAACCTTTCCATAAGGATGAGCTGGTCGCTCGCATTCATGCGATCGTGCGCCGCTCCAAGGGTCACGCCCAGTCGGTGATCACCACCGGTGACCTCATCGTGAATCTCGACCAGAAGACCGTCGAAGTCTCCGGAAGCCGGGTTCATCTCACCGGCAAGGAGTACCAGATGCTGGAACTTCTCTCGCTGAGGAAGGGCACGACCCTTACGAAGGAGATGTTCCTCAACCACCTCTACGGCGGCATGGATGAGCCCGAGCTGAAGATCATCGACGTCTTCATCTGCAAGCTGCGCAAGAAGCTCGCCAACGCTTCCTCGGGCAAGAACTACATCGAGACGGTCTGGGGTCGCGGCTACGTGCTGCGCGAGCCGAACGAAGGCGAAGATCGTATCGCTGTCTGAGCCTTGGCGCTCCGCAAACGAAAAGGCCCCGCTCGCGCGGGGCTTTTTGTTTTGATGCGCCGGTTCGACAGGATGTCGGAGGCAGATCGGGCGTTGCGGGTTCAAGCAATCTTCCTGCCGTGAGGAACGTTTTTGTCACAAGATTCGCAGTGTCTCTGAAATACCGTCTCAGCGCTCGCTGATACCGGAATCGATCCGCATGGTGAGGTTTGCGCTTCCTTCCAGAAGACAGGCGACTGTGCTCCCGACCTTCGAAAGCGGAATCTTTTTTAATGACACCTCGCCGGTGGCAAATGCCGGCGAAATCCGTTGCCGCTCGATCTCTCGTCCATCGATGGCAAAGGTCGCAAGCTTGCCAGACTGCTTGTTGGCCATGGCCGCGAGACGTTTACCGCTCTCGGTATCGAGGATCAGACGCGTGATCGCCCCGTTCGAAGCCCGTGCGTCACGCTTGATCGCCGCTCTCGTGACCCGCAACGGTATGACCTCTGCCATCACAGGCTGTATCAGGACGACCGCCGCAAGGAGGATCAGGGCAACACGCTGCTTCATGTCGGTCTCCCATTCGCGGTCAATGCAAGGCTGTCCCCGGCATCGCGATCGACGACCGGAGTTGGGCATGCAGAACGGGCCGGTCAGATAATTCTGTTTCGTGCCGTCAGCGAGCGAGCCGAGTTCGGCGAGGAGCCCGGGCTATAATCCCACGACCCTGCGCAGCATCGGCTGCGGCTGCGCGGACATGATCGGCCGGGTGACCACCGGAGCCTGGCCGTAGAGGCCGCGATGCTGAGGATGCGGTACCAGCCGGTCGGTCAGCCCAATGACGGTCTCGGCGGCCCCGAGCAGGACCGCACCATCCGGGGCGAGGCTTGCGCTCAGGCGCGCCAGCACGTCGCCCTTCGTCGGCGCATCGAAATAAATCAGCACGTTGCGGCAATAGATGATGTCGAACGTGCCGAGGGAATCGAAGGGATTCAGCAGGTTCAGCGGGCGGAAATCCACCATCTGACGCAAGCTCGCAGAGATGCGCCACTGCTCGCCTACCTGCTCGAAATGCTTGAGCAGGGATTGCACCGGGAGGCCGCGCTGCACCTCGAAATGGCTGTAGAGACCAGCCTTGGCTTTTTCCAGCACCTCAGTGGAGAGGTCGGTGGCGACGATCTCCACCTGCCAGCCCGCAAGGCGGGGCGCGGCATCCTGGATCAGCATGGCGAGGGAGTACGGCTCCTGCCCCGTCGAGGCGGCAGCGCACCAGATCCGCAGGCGACGCTGGGCGATGCGACGAGTCATCGCTTCCGGCAGCAGCACATCCCTGAACAGATCGAACGGGACACGATCGCGGAAGAAGAAGGTCTCGTTCGTGGTCATCGCCTCGACCACCGCGCGCTCGATGCTCGGATCGCGCGACGCCTTGAGCGCGTTGACGAGATCGTGGAGGGTCGCAAGGTTGAAGCGCCGGCAGACAGGAGTGAGCCGGCTCTCGATGAGGTAGCGTTTCTCGGCGCTGAGAGCGAGGCCGGAGCGCGTCTTGAGATAGCCGCGCAGGAAATCGAACTCGATGTCGGTCATGCGCCGTGCCCCGTCAGGATGTTGCGGAGCGCCGGGCCGATATCGCCGAGCGGCAGGACGGCCTGGGCGAGGCCGGCCTTGGCGACGCTTCCCGGCATACCCCAGACCGTGCTCGTCGCCTCGTCCTGAGCGAGCACCGCTGCTCCCGCCTCGGTGAGGGAGCGTGCGCCATTGGTGCCGTCGGACCCCATTCCGGTCAGGACCACCGCCAGGGCAGCCGCGCCATAGAGTGCGGCCGCATCGTTGAACAGCACGTCTACGGCGGGGCGGCAGAAATTCACGACAGGACCGTCGTCGAGGCGGATCGAGAGATCGTTTCGGCTGCCCTGGAGACCCATATGGCGTCCCCCCGGCGCCACGTAGATGCGACCCGGCAGGATGCGTTCGTCCGCCTTGCCTTCGGCGGCGGGCAACCCGGTTCTCGCTCCGAGATGCTCGGCGAAGACGGCCGTGAAGACCGGCGGCATGTGCTGCACGATCAGGACCGGGAACTGGCGAAGCGTGGCGCTACCGATCTTCTCCAGCACTTCGCCGACCGCGCGCGGCCCCCCGGTCGAGGAGCCGATCAACAGGCAGCGCGGTGGAATTCCGGTACGAGCCTTCGGACGCAGGACGATCGGCGTCGCGGGACGCGGAACCGGTGCCGGCGCATGATAGGCCGTTCCCTGTGGGGCAGCAGGCACATGACTTCGGCGTCGAGCGCGTGCGGCGCCGAACACGCGCACGCGCTCGATCAGCTCAGCGCGGAAGGTGTCAGAGGTGGTGACGCCGCGGTTGCTCTCTGGCTTGGCGAGGTAATCGACGGCGCCGAGCGCAAGGCAGCGCAGGGAAATGTCCGCGTTGCGCGTCGTCAGGGTCGACATCATGACGACCTGGATGCCTGGGCTCTTGGCAAGGAGCAGGGGCAGCGCCTGCGTCCCGTCGAGTTCCGGCATGTCGATGTCGAGAAGTACCACGTCGGGGTCGACGCGCGACATCGCCTCGATGGCGATGCGGCCGTTGGAGGCAGTTCCCACCACATCGAACCCAGCCTCGCCGATCCAGCGAGCCACGAGGCCGCGGACCACAGCCGAATCGTCTGCGATCAGGACGCGGACGCGCGCGGCGCTGCCCGTGCTGGCTGCGATAGGCGGCGCGAAGGCGGGGGCAGCGGCCATGAGACTCTACGCTTCATTGATGCGACAGGGAGTGCAGATGCGAACCAGCGCGGACCAGGATCCCCGCTGCCTTCGCCTCAGGCGGCGTCTGCCTGCTGGCCAAAACCCACCTGTTCGAGCTTGGCCGTGACGATGTCGCGGTCGAACGGCTTCATGATGTATTCGTCGGCACCCGCATGCAGCGCGCGGGCAATGGCACCGACATCATTCTCGGTGGTGCAGAACAGGACCTTTGGCGCTGCGCCCCCAGGGGTCTGGCGCAGGGCGCGAAGGAACTCGTAGCCGTCCATGGTCGGCATGTTCCAGTCGAGCAGGATCACGTCGGGCATCAATTCGCCGCAGGCCACCAGGGCCTTGGCGCCGTCCTCGGCCTCTCCGACCTTGAAGTTCATGGTCTCGAGGATGCGCCGCGCCACCTTACGGATGACGGCAGAATCGTCGACGATGAGGCAGTTCTTCATGGTGCTGTCCTCGATCAGGATGGTCAGGCGGCGCCAGCGACGTCGCGCTGCGTTCCGAAGGCGAGGAGCGCATCGACGTCGAGGATGACGAGAAGGCGGCCATCGAGGCGATGCACGCCGAGCGACAGGTTGCGCCAGCGCGAATCGAGATTGATCGGCACGGGTTCGTGGGTGTCGGCTCCGAGCTTCAGCACTTCGCCGACACCGTCGACGACGAGGGCGAACGTCTCGCCACCCTGTTCGAGGCCGATCGCCATCTTCTGGCTTTCCTCTTCGCGGTCTGGCAGCCCGAGCCGACGGCGCAGGCACAGGGCCGTGACGACGCGCCCGCGCAGGTTGAGGAGACCAACGATCTCCGGGGGGGCCAGCGGCACCGGTGTCACCCCGGCGGGAATGAAGACGTCGTGCACTCGGTCGATCGCCAGACCGAACATGGTGTCGGCGACGAATACCGTGATGAAGTCGTTGGTGGCGCCGGTATCGACGCCGCTATTGCTGTTTGCAGCCTGCATCATGGCTCAGATTCTCCGATCTTGCTCGAAGGCCGGGTTCAGGCGGCTTTGGGAAGACTGACGATGTCGATCTCGCCGAGCGCCGCGATCAGCCCGCTACGGTCGAACTTCGCCACCAGGTCCAGGATCGACAACGCGCGCGCCCGCTCGACGGCATCGACGCCGATGGCGCCGGACAGGCCGATGACCGGAAGCCGGGAAAGGCGTTCGTCACCTTTGCGCATGGCGGCCACGAGGTCGAAGCCGTTGCGGCCGGGCATTTCGAGGTCGCACACGACCACGTCGATCCGGCCACTGCCCATCAGCGTGGTGAGGGCCGCCTCGGCGCTGCCGGCAGTGATCACATTGTAGCCGGCGGCTTTGAGGACCGGGCTCAGCATGTCCCGGAAAAAGGCCGAGTCGTCCACGAGAAGCAGGGTTGCGTTGCGCTTCTCGGGCTTGCGTGTTCCGCGTGCCCAATCGTCGTAGGCCAGCGGCAGGAAGTGCGCGATGTTGATGATCTCGGTCGCACGGCCACGCAGGACTGCGGATCCGATTAGATCCGAACGTTCGGCGGCGATTTCCACGTTGAGACGTTCCTCGACAATGTCGACGATCTCGTCGACCACGAGCCCCATCGCCCGCTCGCCATCCGAGAACACCACCAGGGCCTGGGTCCCCTCGCTGCGGATCTCGATGGACGGATCGGCAGGGACGAGCGGCATGAGCCGGCCGCGGTACTGAATCAGCGGACGGCCGCCGACCCACTCGATCTTGGTCGCATCGATCTCCTCGAGGCGGGTGACCAGGGAGAGCGGGACAGCCTTGAAACTGCCTCCGCCGCCCTTGAAGACCAGCAGCGTCGCCTTGGCATCTGCAGCGTCCACTTCCTCGACTTCGACCTCAGCCGGAATGGCCCCGGACTGCGCGCCCTGGCTGACTTGGCGTGCGATGCCGTTGGGATCGACGATCAGCACCACCGCGCCGTCGCCGAGGATGGTGTTGCCGGCAAAGAGCGCCAGATGGCGCAGTTTCGACGACATCGGCTTCACGACGATCTCCTCCGTATGGAAGACCTCGTCGACGAGAATTCCGAATCGCTGACGACCGACTTGGGCGACGACCACGAAACCAGAATCGATGGTCTCGGCATTGTCCTTCTGACCGAGAACCCCGGTCATGGTCACGATCGGGAGCAAGCGTTCGCGCAAGCGCAGCACCGGCGAACCGTTGATGCGCTCCACCGTCTGGGCGGTGGCCTTGTCGACGCGGACGAGTTCCAGCACTGCCACCTGCGGCACGGCGTAGCGAAGATCGCCGGCCTTGACGATGAGGGCCGCGATGATCGCCAGCGTCAGCGGGATCTTGATGGTGAAGGTGGTGCCACGGCCGAGCTGCGTGTTGATGTCGATGACACCGCCGATCAGCTCGATATTGGTCTTGACGACGTCCATGCCGACGCCGCGGCCGGACACCGAGGTGACCGCCTTGGCGGTGGAGAAACCCGGATGGAAGATGAACTTCGCCACCTGGGCGTCGGTCATCTTGTCGATATCGGCCTGGCTGGCGACGTTGCGCTCCACCGCCTTGCGACGGATAGCGGAGAGATCAAGGCCCTTTCCATCGTCGGCGATCTCGATCGTGATTGTGCCGCCCTCGTGGTAGGCGGACAGGCGGATCGTGCCGCGCGCCGGCTTGCCGGCGGATTTACGGTCGGCGGCGGACTCGATGCCGTGATCGGCCGAGTTGCGCACCATGTGGGTGAGCGGGTCCTTAATGACCTCGAGGACCTGGCGGTCGAGTTCGGTCTCGGCACCGCTCATGATGAGCTCGATCTGCTTGCCGAGTTCGGACGACAGGTCGCGGACCACGCGCGGCAGCTTCTGCCAGGCATTGCCGATCGGCTGCATGCGCGTCTTCATGACGCCTTCCTGCAACTCTGCCGTCACATGACTCAAGCGCTGCAGAGGAACCTTATAGGTCGAATCGTCGTGGCGACGGGCGATTTCGAGGAGCTGGTTCCGGGTCAGGACGAGCTCGGAGACCATCGTCATGAGATGCTCGAGGGTATCCACGTTGACGCGGATGCTCTGGACCTTAGAGACAGCGGCCTCGGACTCGCCGCTGGAGCCGTCCGCCGCAGGCTTGCGGTTTGATGAGCTCTTTGACGGCGATGCCTCTTCCACGAATGCGACTGGCTCGGGTTCCGGCATCGTCAGTTCGGGCATGGCGACCGGTGCCGTCGCTGCCGCGACAGGTCCGAACTCATCCGGACCTTCGGCTTCGAGGAAGGCGCGCTCCAGATCGTCGAGGGAGACTTCGCCCGGCTTCAGCTCGCGCGCCACAGGGTCGGGAAGCTTGACTTCCATTTGGAGCGCCGGCGCCACATGCGGGGCCGACGACATGGCATCGAGAGCGTTGATCAGGTCGTCATCACTGCCGGTCGGCTCGGAGCCGGTGGTTTCCAGGTCGGCGAGAATTTGCTTAAGCCGGTCGAGCGTCACGAGGATCAGACTGACGGCGGGGCTGCTGACCGGCATTCCGTCTCGGAACTGGCCCATCAGCGTCTCGGCCGCGTGAGCCAGCGCTTCGAGGCGCGGTAGGCCGAGGAACCCGCACGTCCCCTTGATCGTGTGCACGAGGCGGAAGATATTCCGTAGGATCGTCTGGTTGTTCGGGTCCTGCTCGAAGCGGACGAGTTCGGCGTCCACGGTATCGAGATGCTCGGCGCTCTCGGTTAGAAACTCACGCAGCAAGTCATCCATGAGAGGCACTCGGTCCAAACGCGCACTAGGTCTGTGCAAGTTCGATCTTGAGGCCGATCGGTTAGTGAACTGTTTCGATAGAGAGACAAATCCGAAAGTCGTGGCAGGAACTGCATCAGTCCTGCCGCGACTTTCAGATTCTTAATCAGGCGAGCGAGGTTTCCGGTGGCTCGCTATCGGATGGACGTGTGTCCTCCACGGGCTGTCTGGCGGGCGCGACGGTCGGTTCGACGCTGACGGCGACGGGCTCCGCGTCGATCGTCACTTCGTCGCCCTCGATACGGAAGCGGACATTCATCGCGGCCGCGCGTGCCACGAGCCCGGCATAGAAGGGCAGGATACTGTGTGCATCGACGGAGCCGTTCTCCGGCGTTCCCGCTATCAGATCCTCCACATGGGGCGGAATGCGGGCGTGCGAGCCTTTCGACTTGATGACGATGGTAGGGGCCTCGCCGTCGCCGCGTACGACCACGTCGATCAGGCCGCCGCGGGGTATGGTGCTGGTGGCGATCATGACGAGGTTGAGCAGGAGCTTGACCTTGTTCTTCGGATAGAGCGCCTGCGGCGCACTCCATGTCAGTTGGGTCTTCTCGTCGCCGAACATTCCCCGTGACACCTTCTCGGCATCGGCCAGATCGATGGACGCTCCGGCAGAGCCGGCAGCGCCGAACGCGATACGGGCGAACTGCAACCGCGCCGAAGCCTGTTTCGCGCTCTTGCCGATGAGTTCCAGGGCGAACTCCCGCATCGAGGTGTCGCTCTCGTCCTCGAGGACTTCGAGCCCGTTCACGATGGCGCCGACGGGACTGATGACATCGTGACAGACGCGCGAGCAGAGCAACGCGGAGAGATCGAGGGAATCGAGATCGACGGGGGTCATCGTGCTCTCCGCACAGGGCAATGGATGGGCCGCCATAACGGCCGGTCCGTCGGTTTCGAGATACGAAACCGCTTGAGGACGGCACCGATAGACGGCACCGGATGCTTTGAAAAGCGATGCGACGAGTGCGTAGAACGCTTTGAAGCCGACTCTAGAGTCGACAAGGCGCGGCTCGCAAGGCAAGACTTTCCTATGCCCCTCGATCCGCGGATGCGCGACAGCATCGCGACGACATTGACCGACATCGCCTGCGAGGCCGGAGACATTCTCCGGCGACATCACGGTGGTGATTGTCCGCACGTGCTCAAGCCGGATGGGACGCCATCGAGCGAAGCGGACATCGAATCTGAGAAGCTCATCCTCGATGCTCTGAGGCGGCACTATCCGACGATTCCGATCATTTCCGAGGAGTCGACGTATGATCTTCCTCCTTCGGAGCTGTTCTTCCTCGTCGATCCGCTCGACGGAACGCGGGATTTTCTGGCGGGAAATCCGGATTACAGCGTCAATATCTGCCTGATCGAGGGCCACCGTCCGGTGGCCTCCGCGGTGGCCGCCCCCGGCATCGGCCGCGTCTGGGGAGCGGGCGTCACCGCCTTCGAGGCGGCGATCCACCGCGGGCGGCCGATGAGCCGGAACGCGATTCGCGTACGGAAAGTGCCGGAGGACGGGCTCGTGGCACTGGTCAGCCGGCGGCACGGCGACACCGAAACGGAGGCCTGCCTCGCCGGATTGCCCATCGGACAACGCCGCGGCGTCGCCTCGGCCCTCAAATTCTGCCTCATCGCCTCGGGCGAGGCCGATATCTACGTCCGCTGCGGTCCGACCATGGAATGGGACACCGCAGCCGGAGATCACGTCCTGACCAGTGCCGGGGGGTGCGTCATCGTGCCGTCGGGACGCGCGATCACCTACGGCCAGTACAGGATTTTCTATCGCAACGGCCCCTTCGCCGCCCTCGGCGATCCGAGTTACACGAGCCGCCTCGGCCTACCGGATCGAGGGCCTGTTCTAAGCCCGATCCGGAAGGGATATTCGGGTGATTCAACGCCTCCTCCGGCCTGATTGCGAGAGGCGACGTCAGGGCGCCGCTCCGTCGTCGGTGAGAATCCGCAGGGCCGGCCATTTCGCCTCCGCCGCCGCGACGATGGCCGGCGATCCCAGGACCGTCGAACGATGGTCGCCGTTGCGGAAGAGGTAGAGCCCCTCCCCCGCCGGTCCGGGAAGGATCGCGAAGACCGACGTATCCGTATCCACCAGCCGGCCCTCGACCACGCCGATCGGATCGTAGCCGCCGAGACGCGGAGCATAGGTGGACGGCGCATCGCGGAAGGCGGCGAGGTTTCCCGCCCTGGAGAATCGCCACGTCCGGCCCCTCCAGACCCATTCGAAGGCCGGTCGACCTGGCAGCGGCTGCCCCTCGGGATCGAGGAAGTAGCTCACGGCGTCGAACCCGTTGAGGGCGATCAGACCTTGCCCGGCCAGGGATGGACCGGGTGCGGGCAGGCACGAGGCCAGCACGGCCCCGGCGAGGTTACGCCGCGTTAACCCTATCATGCGGTACTTCATGCTGTACTCGTCGGTACGCGGGCTCGTGACTCCGCCTCTCCCGGCTCGGAAATGTCCGGCCGGGGAGAATGTGGGCGAAGAGGCCGGATGTCGAACGTTGGTTGGGCGAACATGGTGCTCCGGATGACAGATCCCTCGACTCCCCTCGCCTCACCGGCCGAACCCGCCTCGCTCTCCGTCCGGCGTCGCACCCTCGTCCTCGGTGCCGCCGCTGCCTGCCTGCTGGCCGGCGCGTCCATCGGCCCCGCCGCCGCTTTCGAAGAAGGTCCTCCCGGCCGGTTCCGGCCCGCCGAGATCGTGGATAACGGCCACAAGTTTTTCGGCTCCATGTCGCGCGGCCTCGCCCTCACCGTCGAGGAGGCGACGCGCCGCTGGGGCGAGCCCAACGGCTACATCCTCGGCCAGGAAGCCTCCGGCGCCATCGTCGGCGGCGTCCGCTACGGCGAGGGCACGCTCTATACCCGCAATGCCGGGCAGCGCCGGATCTACTGGCAGGGTCCGTCCATCGGTTTCGATGTCGGCGGCGATGGCGATCGCACGATGATGCTTCTCTACAACATGCCGTCGGTCGCTGGTCTCTATCGCCGCTTCGGCGGCCTCGACGGCTCGGCCTATTTCATCGGCGGGTTCGGCATGACGGCAGTGACCAACGACGGAATGGTCGTAGTGCCGATCCGGACCGGCGTCGGCGCACGGCTCGGCATCAATGTCGGCTACCTGAAGTTCACCTCGAAGCCGACCTGGAACCCGTTCTGATCCGCGGGCAGGGCTCGTCGGATATCCTTCAAAGGATTGGTCTCGCCCGGCGGAAATGGTCTAAAGACGTGGGCGGCGCGGTCTGCCCGGCCGCTCCAGGGATCAGGATGAGCATTCCCGCGTGATCGAAACGGTGATGATCTTCGCGCTCGGCTTCCTCGCGGCAAGCCTGTGCGCCCTCATGGTGCTGCCCGCCGTGAGTGCCCGGGCGACCCGCCTCGCCAAACGCCGGCTCGAAGGTCTCGTGCCCCTCTCCGCTTCCGAGATCGCGGCCGAGAAGGATTATCTGCGGGCGCGGTTCGCGGTCATCCAGCGGCGCCTGGAGCGCAAGGTCGAGGCGGCGCGTGCCAACCGGCACGCGGATATGGCCGCCATCGGCGCGAGGACCCTCGAGATCGCCGCCCTGGCGCGAGGCGTGGAGGAACGCGAGGCCGCCCTCGCCTCCGCGCGCGCGACCCTCGACGGCGTCGAGCAGGATCTGCACACGGCCCGCGCGGAGGGCACCCTCAGCCTCGCGACCCTCGAAATCCTCGAGAACGCGCATCGCGACCTTCTCGACGACGTGCACGCCCTGCGCGCGGCGAAAGCGTCGTTGGATACGGTCGAGCGGGAATCCCTTGTCGATGACGTCGCGGGTGATGTCGACCGGGATCTGCCGGCACGCTACGCGGCGCTCCTCGCCGAATGCGAGGCCCTGCGGTCGGCCAAGGCGACACCCGACGAGGAGATCGCAGAGCTTCGCCTGCGTATCGTCGAAGTGGCGGATTCCCTGCTTCGCCAGAATCGGCTCCCCTCCGTGGAAGCCTTCGCCATGCCGGGCTCGCAGGCCGGCTCGGTCCCTCGGAAACAGACCGAACCCGTCTGAGATGGCGGCGGACGTCGAAGGCACCATTGCGGGCTGCGGAAGGTGTGGCGTAGAAGCCGCGTTCTTCATGGGATGACCACCGACGTGCCTTGTTTCGACCACGCATAGGCATCATCGGGTTCGTCACATCCTCACTGTCTGAGACGGATCGCGTTCCCTATGGCTTTCAAGTCGACTTCGCTTGCTCTCGCTCTCGCCGTCATGGCCACGCTCTCGTCGGCAGCGGCATTTGCCCAAGCCGCCCCCCAGACCAAGCGCGGGAACGAGACGCTCAAGAAATACTGCACCGGCGATTACCTGACCTATTGCGGCAACCTCTCGCCGGACGATCCGGCCATGGACAAGTGCTTCCAGACGAACTGGACCAAGCTGTCCGAGAATTGCCGTCGCGCCATCGATGCCTACGAGAAGACCCCCGGCAAGAAGGGCTGAGCCCGAAGACTGAGGCGTCCTCGCCTCAGGCGACACAAAGCGTAGCCGTTGCGCTCGCATCGGCGAGAAGCAGCGGCTATGATGCCGCCGCCTGAGGTTCCGGACCCGCGTTGATGTTGCTTCGTTCCCGACTGACGTTGATCCTCGTTCTGGGCTGCGTCGCCCTCGCCGGGGCCGGCTGCGGCCGCCGCGGGGCGCTGCAAGCCCCCGATACACGTGCTCCGGTGCCGACTGGCGGGTTGGGGCTCGGCGGGCCCGTGGCGGATGCGACGGCAGTGGGCGAAGGGGACGACCTCGATCCCACGGCCATCGCCGGGACGCCGCAGGCCATCGTCGAGGCTCCGGTGCAGACGACCAGGGGCGCCAAGCGCGGCTACACCATCCCGAAGAAGCCCTTCATCCTCGACCCGCTCCTGTAAGAGGTCGGTCCGCCCGACGTCGGTTCGAGAGTCCGCGTCCAGCAGATCGTCCGCTCAAGGCTCGCGTCCCGAGCTTCGTGCCCCAAGGCCCGCCGATGCACCATTTCCATTATCGCAACGGCCTGCTGGCTGCCGAGGACGTCGATCTGACCGGCCTGGCGACGGAAGTCGGCACGCCGTTCTACTGCTATTCGACGGCAACGCTCGAACGGCATTATCGCGTCTTCGCCGAGGCGTTCGCCGGAGACGACGCCCTCGTCTGCTATGCGATGAAGGCCAATTCGAACCAGGCCGTATTGACGACGCTCGCGCGCCTGGGTGCGGGGATGGACATCGTCTCCGAGGGCGAGTTGCGTCGCGCGCTCGCGGCCGGCGTCGACCCGAAACGGATCGTGTTCTCCGGGGTCGGCAAGACCCGCGAGGAAATGGCCGCGGCGCTGCATGCCGGCATCTACTGCTTCAACGTGGAGAGCGAACCCGAACTCGACGTCCTGTCCGAGGTGGCGACGAGTCTCGGGGCGACTGCACCGGTCTCGGTCCGGGTCAACCCGGACGTCGATGCGGGCACGCATGCCAAGATCTCCACCGGGAAATCCGAGAACAAGTTCGGCATCCCGATCGGCCGCGCCCCGGAGGTCTATGCCCATGCGGCGTCCCTGCCGGGGATCGCGGTGTCCGGCGTCGACATGCATATCGGCAGCCAGATCACCGATCTCGCGCCCTTCGCCCATGCGGCCGGTCTCCTCGCCGATCTGGCGCGCGGCCTGATGGCGCAGGGCCACACGCTGCACCATATCGATTTCGGCGGCGGTCTCGGCATCCCCTACCGCGAGGACAATGCCCCTCCCCCGGAGCCGAGCGCCCTGGCGGATATCCTGCGCCCGCATTTCAGGTCTCTCGATCTCCGACCGGTCTTCGAGATCGGCCGCATGATCGCCGGCAATGCCGGAATCCTCGTCACCCGAGTTCTCTACGTGAAGCGGACCGAGGGCCGGACCTTCGTCATCGTCGACGCGGCGATGAACGACCTCATCCGGCCGACTCTGTACGAGGCCTATCACGCCCTTCGCCCGGTCATCGAGCCCGGCGCGGACACGCCGCGCCTCGTCGCCGACGTGGTCGGACCGGTCTGCGAGAGCGGCGACTACATCGCGCTGTCCCGCGACATCCCGGACGTCGCTCCGGGCGACCTCGTGGCGGTGATGACGGCGGGAGCCTACGGAGCGGTCCAGGCCGGGACCTACAACACCCGCCGCCTCGTGGCAGAAGTCTTGGTGAGCGGCGATCGATCGGCCATCGTCCGGCCGCGCCAGTCCTACGAAGAGCTCATCGGCCTCGACCGCGTGCCGAGCTGGCTGCAGGCGGGTTAGGGTCTCCGGACGCGTCCTCGCCGTGGGTGGGCCGATTTGACCCGATCGCCTCACGTCGCCACCATGCTAAGCTGACAAGGCGGGATGCGGTGAGCATTCCCCGCCTCGGGAGCCGTGCAGAATGGACGAGGCCGACGCGACGACCTCCGGCGCGACCAAGATGACGACGTCGGAACGTCCAGCCGCGAGAAGCCGGCTCGATCGGCTCGTGTCGCAATCGCAGGCCGCCGGATTGTGGGAGCGGGCATGGCCCCTGCTCTGGCGCGGGTTCGCTGTGATCCTCGCCTTCCTCGCTGCGTCATGGCTCGGCCTGTGGCTCGACCTGTCCCCGATCTGGCGGATCGCGGGTCTCGTCGCCTTCGCGGTCGCTCTCGCCGCCGCTCTGATTCCCTTGATCCGGCTGACGCGACCGAGCCGCCGCGAGGCCTTGATCCGCCTCGACCGCGATGCCGCGGATCGCGATGGTGCGCGGGCCCACAACCCGGCTTCCGCCATTGAGGACACGCTCGCCGTCGGCACCTCCGATCCGGCGACGCAGGCGCTGTGGGCCCTGCATCAGCGCCGTGCCGCCGAGGCCGTTGCGAAACTGAGTGTCGGCCTGCCGCGGCCGGGCATGCCCCGGCGCGATCCCTATGCCATGCGCGCGGCCCTCGTCGTCGTCGCCATCGCCAGCCTCTTCGTCGCCGGTTCGGAATGGCGCCAGCGTGTCGGCAGCGCCTTCGACTGGCACGAGGCAGCGGGTCCGGGCCCGAGCTTCCGCGTCGACGGCTGGATCGATCCGCCGCTCTACACCCGCCTTCCGCCCCTCGTCGTCACCATGAACGGCAACGAGCAGCGTCTGCGCGCGCCGGTGAATTCGACGCTGATCGTGCGCATCGCCGGCCATGGCGACGTGGCGCTGACCCCGAATGCGGGACTGAAGCCGCTTCCCGGCAAGGAGGCCCGTCCGGACTTCCGCGAGGACCGTTTCCAGCTCGTCGGGGGGACCGCCGATCTCACCATCGCCGCAGGCTCCGCGCAGAGGCAGCATCTGGTCGTCGAAACGATTCCGGATCTTCCCCCCGAGGTGAAGCGCGTGGGCGGCCTGGAGGTGAACGCGCGCGGCACGTTCAACCTGAGCTACCGCGCCAAGGACGATTACGGGATCGCCTCGGCCGACGGGCTCATCGAACCTCTGGCCGGCGGACGATCCCTGGTTCCCCTGCCGAAAATGCCCCTGGCACTTCCCTCCGATGCGACCGGCGAAACCGATACGAAGACACTCGTCGATCTGACCGACAATCCCTGGTCCGGTGCGAAGGTCCGCCTGACGCTCGTGGTCAAGGACGAGGCCGGACAGGAGGGACGCACCGAGACGGCGGAGATCACGCTGCCGGCGCGCCCGTTCCGCGAACCGCTGGCGCGGGCGCTGGCCGAGGAACGCCGACGCCTCGTCACCATGCCCGACGAGAGTCGTGGCCGGGTTCAGACCGCCCTCGACGCGCTCATGATCGCGCCCGACCAGTTCACGCCGCAGGCCTCGATCTTCCTCGGGCTGCGCACCGCCTCCCGTCGGCTCAGGGCCGCGCGGAGCGACGAGGCTCTGATCGAGGTCGCCGACCTGCTTTGGGAGATGGCGCTCAAGATCGAGGACGGCGATCTCTCCGATGCCGAGAAGAACCTGCGTGCGGCCCAGGATAAGCTGAAGGACGCGATCGACCGCAATGCGCCGGACGACGAGATCAAGAAGCTGACCGAGGACCTGAAACAGGCACTCGACAAGTTCATGAAGCAGATGGCCGAACGCCAGCAGAAGCAGCCCCAGCAGCAGGGCGACAAGGGCAAGTCCCAGCAGAACGCCAAGACCGTCACCCCGGACGATCTGAACAAGATGCTCAAGGATATGGAAGAGGCGATGAAGCGCGGCGATACCGCCGAGGCGCAGCGCCTGCTCGATGAGCTTCGCAGCATCCTGGAAAACCTCCAGACCGCCGAACAGGGCGGGAAATCCGACCCCGGCGCCCGCGAGATGAGCAAGCAGGCCGAGGAACTCGACAAGATGTCCCGCGAGCAGCAGGGCCTGCGCGACGAGACCTTCAAGGACGGACAGAACAAGCGCGGCCAGCAGCCGGGACAGAAACAGGGCCAGAAGCCCCAGCGCGGTCAGCAGGGCCAGCAGCAGGATGGCGACAAGGGTCAGCAGCAGGGCGGTGAGCAGGGGCAACAGGGTCAGCAAGGACAGAAGGGCCAGAAAGGGCAGCAGGGCCAGGGCGGAACGGGCGACCGTCAGCAGGCTTTGCGCCAGCGTCTGGAGGATCTGCAGAAGCGGATGAAGGAGCTCGGCATGCAGGGCGAGGAAGGTCTCGCCGATGCCGAGGAGGCCATGCGCGAGGCCGAGGGTGCCCTCGGCGAGGGCAAGGAAGGCGACGCGGTCGACGCGCAGGGCCGTGCCCTCGACGGGCTGAAGCGCGGCGCGGACGGCATGCAGAAGCAGATGGAGGACATGGCCCAGGGCGAGGGCGAGG
This sequence comes from Methylobacterium marchantiae, assembly GCF_042679825.1. NCBI lineage: Bacteria > Pseudomonadati > Pseudomonadota > Alphaproteobacteria > Hyphomicrobiales > Methylobacteriaceae > Methylobacterium > Methylobacterium marchantiae. The sequence continues at coordinate 19,515 of NZ_JBHTND010000019.1, forward strand.
GCGAGCAGGAGGGCGGCGACAACCCGAGCCAGCAGGGACAGGCGGGCAACCGCGACGACGATCCGCTGGGCCGGCCGAGCAAGGGGCGCGACCTCTCCGACGGGCGCGGCAAGGTTCCGACCGCCGAGGAATCCGCCGTGCAGCGGACCCGCCGGATCATGGAGGAATTGCGCCGCAAGCTCGGCGATCCGAGCCGGCCGCGGGAAGAGCTCGACTATTTCGAGCGTCTGCTGCGACGAAACTGACGGGCACGCCGCTTCCGCGGGTGCGGTGCCCTGCCCTATGGGCTAGGGGGATGCGGGCGCCATATGGATCCGATCCCCGAGATTCGAGCGCGAGCCGTCATGTCATCCAACACTCTCGTCCTCGTCGCCTGCCTCGCCGTCGCGTTGGTGCTGTTCCTCGGCCTCTTCAACATGATGCGCGGGGGCAGCGCGAACCTGTCCCAGCGCCTGATGCGCCTGCGCGTGCTGCTGCAGTTCCTCGCGATCATCTTCATCATGGGGGTGGTGTGGTGGCGCTCCGCCTGAGGGCGATCACATCCCGGTGAGTGTGGCGAACGGGCCTCACACACGATCAATCAGGGCAATCGGACGGGATTACCGGGCTGCCGGACTGACGCCAGCGTATTCCAGCGTGGTAGACGAAGCAGGTTCAATTGGATCCGTCATCGATGCACGCCATCTGCTTCCGCCTCGTCGCCGGCGCTCTTGCCCTTCCCGTCGTGTGCGCCGCCCAGGCCGCCGATCTGCGCACGCCGCCTCCCGCGGCCTACATGACGCCGGTGAAGCCCTTGAGCATCGTCTCCGAGGTCCGTATCGGCGGCTCGGTCCAGGATCCCGGCAGCGCCGAGAACAGCACCAACAACATCAACGGCGAAATCCTCTTCACCAAGCCGCTGGTGAGCCTCGACCCGTTCTGGCAGGCCTTCGTGCCCCGCCCGACCGTGGGCGGCAGCTACAATTTCGGCGGCCGCACCAGCTACGCCTATATCGGCGCGACCTGGACGGTGGACCTCTTCCCGCAGACCCTGAACAACACGGTCTTCCTCGAAGGCTTCTTCGGCGGCGCGGCGCATAACGGCTATAACGGCCTCAAGGCGAATGCTCCTCCCGGCTTCAACGCTCTGGGCTGCAACCCGCTGTTCCGCGAAGCGGCGGCCCTGGGCTTCCGCCTGACCGAGCATTGGAGCATCATGGCCACCGTCGAGCATATGTCGAATGCCGGCCTGTGCCACGAGAACCGCGGCCTCACGAATTTCGGCGGCAAGCTCGGCTACACCTTCTGATTCGACGCCTTGAGATCGGATAATCCTTGGTCACCCTCAACCGCATCTACACGCGCACCGGCGACAAGGGATCCACGGCACTCGCCAACGGCGAGCGCCGATCCAAGGCCGATCTGAGGATCGAGGCCTATGGCACGGTCGACGAGACCAATGCGTGTATCGGCCTCGTCCGCCTCCACGCCGAACCCGTCCTCGACGCGATGCTCGGCCGCATCCAGAACGATCTGTTCGATCTCGGAGCCGATCTCGCGACCCCGGAAAGCGACGAGCCGCCGAAATACGAGCCGCTGCGCATCGTCGCGAGCCAGGTGAGGCGGATCGAAGCGGATATCGACGCGCTCAACGCCGATCTGTCGCCGCTCAAGTCCTTCGTGCTTCCCGGCGGCTCGCCGGCTTCCGCCGCCCTGCACCTGGCCCGCACGATCTGCCGCCGGGCCGAACGCCTCACGGTAGCCCTGGCGGCCGTGGAGGGCGAGCGCGTCTCGCCCGAAGCCCTGCAATACCTCAACCGCCTGTCGGATTTCCTCTTCGTGGCGAGCCGCACGGCGAATGCAAACGGGGCCGACGACGTGCTTTGGGTCCCGGGCAAGAACCGCTGAGGCGAAACCTTCAACCGCTGAGGCGAAACCTTCAACCGCTGAGGCGAAGCCTTCCGGGCACGTCGTCCAGTGCGGCGCCCGACCCACGTCTCGTGCGTTCGACGCGGAGGCTCGACCTCGGCACGCGTTGACAAGGCCGAAATCCGCCCGTTACGGTCCGCCGCCTCATTTCAGAAGGGTGCCCGGACCTCCGACCATGTCGGAGGCCCTTCGCGCGCTGCGCCGGCCCTCTTGCCAAGAAAATCAGCGAAGGGATTGTGACCGCCATGAAGGTTCTGGTGCCCGTGAAGCGGGTCGTCGACTACAACGTCAAGATCCGGGTCAAGGCCGACGGTTCGGGCGTGGAGCTCGCCAACGTCAAGATGTCGATGAACCCCTTCGACGAGATCGCCGTCGAGGAGGCGATCCGTCTGAAGGAAAAAGGCAAGGCGACGGAGATCATTGCCGTCTCCATCGGTCCGCAGCAGGCGCAGGAGACCCTGCGCACGGCGCTCGCCATGGGTGCCGACCGGGCGATCCTGGTGAAGACCGACGGGCTCGTCGAGCCGCTGGCCGTGGCCAAGATCCTCAAGGCGATCGTCGAGAAGGAAGCCCCCGGTCTCGTCATCCTCGGCAAGCAGGCCATCGACGACGATTCCAACCAGACCGGCCAGATGCTGGCCGCTTTGCTCGACTGGCCGCAGGGCACCTTCGCCTTCAAACTCGAGTTCGGCGAAGGATCGATCGACGTCACCCGCGAAGTGGATGGCGGTCTGCAGACCGTGACCCTGGCCCTGCCGGCGATCGTGACGACGGACCTGCGTCTCAACGAGCCGCGCTACGCCTCTCTGCCCAACATCATGAAGGCGAAGAAGAAGCCGCTCGAGGAATTGAGCCCCGATGCGCTCGGCGTCGACGTGACCCCTCGGGTCAAGGTCCTGAAGACCGTCGAGCCGGCCGGCCGCAAGGCCGGCATCAAGGTCGGCTCGGCCGCCGAGCTCGTCCAGAAGCTGAAGGGCGAAGCCTCGGTCATCTGAGCTGCCGGCCTCGGCCGGCCGTCACCGGACGGCCGGCGGTTCTTCATCATTCCCTTCAGACCGCGGCCCGGCGCGATACCGCGACGGGCGACCGGTCCCGCAGAATACGAGGTTCGACACATAGCATGGCCACTCTCCTCCTCATCGAGCACGATAACGGCGCCGTGCGCGACGCCAGCCTGAAGGCCCTCACCGCCGCCAAGGAGATCGGCGGCCCGATCCACGCCCTGGTCGCAGGCGCGGGAAGCCGTCCCGCAGCCGATGCGGCAGCCGCCCTCGACGGGATCGAAAAGGTGCTGCTGGCCGAGGACGCGGCCTACGACCACGCTCTCGCGGAGCCCACCGCCGCGCTGATCGTCTCGCTGGCCGGCGATTACGACGTCGTCATCGCGGCCGCCTCCACCACCGGCAAGAACGTCCTGCCGCGCGTGGCCGCGCTCCTCGACGTGGCACAGATCTCGGACATCATGACCGTGGTCTCGCCCGATACGTTCGATCGGCCGATCTACGCCGGCAACGCGATCCAGACGGTTCAGGCCGCCGAGGGCAAGAAGGTTATCACCGTCCGCATGGCCGCCTTCAAGGCCGCCGCGGCCGACGGCTCCGCGGCTCCGGTGGAGTCGGTCGGCGTAAGCGCTCCCGCCTCGGGCAAGTCGACGTTCAAGGGCGAGGAGATCGCACAGTCCGACCGTCCGGAACTGGCGGCGGCCAAGATCATCGTCTCGGGCGGTCGCTCGCTCGGTTCGTCGGAGAAGTTCAAGGAGCTGATCGAGCCGCTGGCCGATGCCCTCGGTGCGGCTGTGGGTGCCTCGCGCGCCGCGGTCGATGCCGGCTACGCTCCCAACGACTGGCAGGTCGGCCAGACCGGAAAGGTCGTCGCCCCGGACCTCTACGTGGCAGTGGGCATCTCCGGCGCGATCCAGCATCTGGCCGGCATGAAGGATTCGAAGGTCATCGTCGCGATCAACAAGGACGAGGACGCGCCGATCTTCCAGGTGGCGGATTATGGCCTCGTCGGCGACCTGTTCCAGATCGTCCCCGAGCTCCAGGCCGAGATCACCAAGGCCAAGGGCTGACTCCACCGCCCTAAACAGAACGAACCCTCCGCCGCGCTTCGCCGCGGCGGAGTTCTTTTCCGATTAAGCGCTCGTCCAGACTGCACGTCGCCGCGAAAATGCTCTAGGAATTTTGTGCGCCGCAAGTCATTGCCGGCGCCAACGCCTTGATCGCTAGGCGGGCGTTCTGCGGCCGAACCGGCCGCGCCTCAGGGGTGCGAGTTCTAAGCGATGGCCATCGAGATCAAGACCGTCGGCATCATCGGCGCCGGCCAGATGGGAAGCGGTATCGCGCATGTCTGCGCCATGGCTGGCCTGGACGTGCGGTTGAACGACCGCGACACCGCCAAAATCTACAGCGGGCTCGCCACCATCGACGGCAATCTGGCACGCCAGGTCTCCAAGGGGACGATCACCGATGAGCAGCGCCGCAGCGGCGTCTCCCGCATCCTGGCCGCCGAAAGTTACGACGACCTCGCGGCCTGCGATCTGGTGATCGAGGCCGCCACGGAGGACGAGGCCACCAAGCGCCAGATCTTCACGGCCCTGTGTCCCTCGCTCAAGCCCGATGCTCTGGTGGCGACGAACACGTCGTCGATCTCGATCACACGCCTTGCCGCGGCGACGGACCGCCCCGAGCGCTTTATCGGCATTCATTTCATGAATCCGGTCCCCGTCATGCAGCTCGTGGAACTCATCCGCGGGATCGCGACAGCGGACCCGACCTACGTCTCGGCCAAGGCCTTCATCGCCAAGCTCGGCAAAATCTCGACGATGTCGGAGGATTTTCCGGCCTTCATCGTCAACCGCATCCTGCTGCCGATGATCAACGAGGCGATCTACACGCTCTACGAGGGCGTCGGCTCGGTGGAAGCCATCGATACCGCCATGAAGCTCGGCGCCAACCACCCGATGGGCCCCCTCCAGCTCGCCGATTTCATCGGCCTCGATACCTGCCTGTCCGTGATGCAGGTGCTCTACGAAGGTCTGGCGGATTCGAAGTACCGTCCCTGCCCGCTGCTGGTGAAATACGTCGAAGCCGGGTGGCTCGGCCGCAAGACGAAGCGCGGCTTTTACGATTACCGTGGCGAAACGCCGGTCCCGACCCGCTGAGCCTGCCGGTCTCAGGGATCGCACAGCTCTTTCACCCACGAAAAAGCCGGCTCCGTGTGAACGGAGCCGGCTTTTTCTCGTCATGAGCCCTATTACGGGAGATCAGCGCGCGGAATTGGTGGACGGCTGGGTATTGGCCGGGACGGTGCTACCGGTGCTGGTTGGCACGTCCGTCTTCAGGCCGCTGTTCGGTTGGTTGCTGGCACCCGGATTTTGAGTGCCGGCGCTGGTCTGGCTCGCGTAATCCGGCCCGGACTTGGAGCCCTGCCACGTCATCAGGCCGACGATGGCCACGACCAGGAGTGCGAGGCTCGCCACCAGCACGTAGAGAACCGGCTTGCCCTTCCTGCCCTGGCGGGAATCCTGTCCGTGAAGTTGCTCTGCCATTTGGCCCCTCATTGATGGCGCCCTGAGCTCCCGGCCCGGACGCGTGACTCTGTGATGAGGGTCAAACGTCGGGTCGGATCGGGAGTTCCTGCGGTCAGCGGCCGGTCGTCAGCATGATCTTGCCGAGATGGGCGCTCGACTCCATGAGTTCGTGGGCACGTGCCGCCTCCTCCAGGGGGAACGTGGCGTGGATGATCGGACGGATCGTCCCCGATTCGAGAAGCGGCCACACGTCCCGCGCCAGGCCACGCGCGATGGCGGCTTTCTCCGGCTTCGGCCGGGCGCGCAGGGTGGCGCCCGTGAAGGTGAGGCGCTTCATCATGATCGGCGTCATGCTGAAGGCATCGACCTTGTAGCCCTGCATGAAGGCGATCTGGACGAGGCGCCCCTCGATGGCGAGCGCCGAGAGGTTCTTCGCCAGATACGGCGCGCCGACCATGTCGAGGATCACGTCGACGCCCGAGCCGTCGGTGAGGGCCTTCACCCGCTCGACGAAATCCTCCTCGCGATAGTTGATCGCCGCCTCGGCGCCGAGTTCGCGGCAGAAGTCGCATTTCTCGGCCGAACCTGCCGTGGCGAAGACCCGGGCGCCGTGATGCTTGGCGATCTGGATCGCCGTCGATCCGATGCCGCTCGATCCGCCATGGACGAGGAAGGCCTCGCCGGGCTGGAGACGGCCGCGTTCGATAACCGTGGAATAGACGGTGAAGTAGTTCTCGGGGATGCCCGCCGCCTCGACGAGGGACAGGGGGGCGGGGCGCGGGAGGCATTGCCCGACCTCGGCAACGGAGAATTCAGCGTAACCGCCGCTGATCGTCAATGCGCAGACCTCCTCGCCGATGGCGAAGCCCTCCGCGCCCTCGCCGAGCGCGACGATCCGGCCGGCCACTTCGAGGCCCGGTATCTCGGTGGCGCCCTTCGGCGGCGGATACTTGCCCTCGCGCTGCTGGATGTCGGGTCGGTTCACGCCCGCCGCCACGACTTCGATGAGGACCTGACCCGAACCGGGCCGGGGCAGCGGCACCGTCTCCAGCGTCAGGACATCGGCCCCGCCTGCTCCTGCGAACCGGATCTGGCGCATGGTCTCGGGCAGGTCTGGGCTTGACGTCATCGCATCACTTCTCCGGTTGGCGTGACCCGTCATGTGCGGCCGGAGCGCGTCTTGGCAAGGGCGAGTAGCCTCGGCGACGACACGTGCCCTCAAGGCGACGTCGTTCTACGTCAGCGCGTACCGTACATCCGGTCACCGGCATCGCCGAGGCCGGGCACGATGTAGCCGTGGTCGTTGAGATGGCTGTCGATGGAGGCGGTCCAGACCGGCACGTCGGGATGCGTCGCCTGAAGCTTCGCGACACCTTCGGGAGCCGCGAGCAGACAGACGAAGCGCAGGTCACGTGCGCCGCGCTGCTTGAGGAGATCGATCGCCGCGATGGCGGAATTGGCGGTGGCGAGCATCGGGTCGAGGACGAGGACGGTCCGGTCCGCGAGGTCGGACGGCGCCTTGAAATAATATTCGACCGCCTCCAGCGTGTCCGGGTCGCGATAGAGGCCGACATGCGCCACGCGGGCCGAGGGCACCAGCGAGAGCATGCCGTCGAGGAAGCCGACGCCGGCGCGCAGGATCGGTGCGAGGACGAGCTTCTTGCCGGCGATCTGCGGCGCTTCCATCGCCTGGATCGGTGTCTCGATCATCACGCGCTCCAGAGGCAGGTCGCGGGTGACCTCGTAGGCGAGCAGCATGCCGATCTCGTTGAGGATCTGGCGGAAGCCCTTGGTGGAGCGCTCCTTCTGCCGCAGCAGGGTCAATTTGTGCTGGACGAGGGGATGGCCGACCACCGTGACCGATGCCCGCGCGTCCATCCCCTGACTGCCTGTCCCTCGACCGCCCGCATCCTGCATCGCTCGCACTCCCCTGAGACCTGGCCATCCGATTCGAGACCGGGACCCGACCGGCGACGGCTGTTATGGCCCGCCATCTGGTGAAAGCCAGGTGAAGGCACGTACCGACGCCAAGAACGAGAGTGAGACCCGGCCCCCCGATGACGTTCTTTCAACGACGATCGCCGATGAGCAAGTCCGCCCGGAACGACAGGGTTCGCTATCGCGCCACCTTTCTCAACACCCTCGGGACATCCCTGGTGATGATCGGCTTCCTGCTGCCGGGCATGCGTCTCTACGAGGGGTACGACCATCGGCTCACGCGGTCCGAGGCATGGGCGGTTTCGCTGAAATTCCTGCAGACCGAGCCGGGCGCGGTCAGCATGTCGGCGCTGATCATCGGATTCTGCCTGCACTTCATCGCGCTGCATCACCTCAGGAAGCTCGAGGATTGAACCCAGAGCGGGCCGGCGATCCCACCACGCATGAAAAAGGCCCCCGGCCACATGGCCGGGAGCCCTCGATTCTCGGCGTATGGCAGCGCTCAGACGCTCTGCGACGGTCCGCCGTTGCCGCGCTTGGCCATGAAGGCGTCGAACTGCTCGCGATCCTTGGCGCGCTTCAGCTCGTCGACGAACTCGGCGAAGGCCCGGCTCTCTTCCTGCAGCGCCTTGCGCTGGGCATCGAGCCTGTCGAGCTCCGAACGACGGTACTCGTCAAAGGCGAGGTTGCCGGTGCCGCGCAGGTCGGCCGCCTCGAAGGCCCGGGCGAAGCGCGACTTACGCATACCGGCCTGCCAGTCGGCGCCGCGGCCGACCATGCCACGCAGTTCGGAGAGCGCAGGGTAGCCCGCGACCTTCCAGGCGATGTAGGCCGCCGCCAGCGGCCACCAGTAGATGAATGCGACGACGACGGCGCCGATCTCGAACGAACGGCGGGGAAACGGACCACTGCGGCAGGCTTTGCCGGTGGCCCAGGGGGAGGTCGAGGAAAAGCTCACGGCTCACAGCTCCGATGTTAATGTGAACCACATTTACTTGCGGATGCAGGAGCGTGCTTTCAAGGGCCGGTCCGGGCCGGTTCTCAACCTGAGGCTCGCGGGCCTCCGGCGCCGTGGACGAAGGCGAGCACGCCCGCGCGCAGCAGCTCGTACTTGTCGGGCATTCCCGGCCCTTTCGGCAGGTGTCCCGATGCGGAAAGGGTCGAGAGCCCGTGCGAGAGGGCCCAGACTTCGAGGGCGATGAAGCGCGGCTCGACGCCTCCGAACCCTTCCGGAAACGTCGATTTCAAGGCTTCGAGCAGGAGGTCGAACGGGCTCGGCCGCGCGGGCGCATTGGAGGGATTAGGGCTCGCCGTCATGGGCGCGCCCCGCGTCTCGAAGATCGCGGCATAATAGCCCGGCTCCTCCTCGGCGAAGGCGAGATAGGCTTCGCCCATCCGTGTGAACCGCTCCAGAGGCGTGCCGCGCGAGGAGAGGGACCGGGCCAGTCGCTCGGCGAGATCGGTGAAGCCACGCCCGGCCACTTCTTCGAGCAGGGCCTCGCGTCCCCGGAAATGGCGGTAGAGCGCGGCCGGGGTCACGCCGACGAGGCGGGCCGCATCGACCAGGGTGAAGCCGCCGACGCCCCGCTCGGCGATGAACCGGCGCGCCGCCTCGATCAGCGCCTCTTTGAGGTTGCCGTGATGGTAGCTGCGCCGGTCTCCCGGTCCTTCACGCCAGGGTCGCACTGAGTTCCATCCTCGACCGATTTCCCGGCACGCTCGCATGCAGGTTGCGAACACGCCGAGACGCGCCCTCCCCTAACACGCGAGGGCTGCTTTTCGACCCCCTTCTGTCTACCGCTCGACAGAGATTTTCCGTCATCGGTTGACAGTCGCGATCGATTGAAATGTAACAGTATTACATTTCAATCGTGAGCTTCGGATGTTACAGCGCGATCCCAGACTGCCCGTCACCGTCCTCTCCGGCTTTCTCGGCGCCGGCAAGACGACGCTGTTGAACCATGTCCTCAACAATCGCGAGGGCCGGCGCGTCGCCGTGATCGTCAACGACATGAGCGAGGTGAACATCGACGCAGCCCTGGTCCGCGAGGGCGGGGCGAACCTGTCCCGCACCGACGAGCGGCTGGTGGAGATGACCAACGGCTGCATCTGCTGCACCCTGCGCGACGACCTCCTCGCCGAGGTGCGCCGCCTCTCCGAGGAAGGACGGTTCGATTATCTCCTGATCGAAGGGACCGGCATCGCCGAGCCTCTGCCCGTGGCGAGCACCTTCTCCTTCCGCGACGAGGACGGGGCGGCCCTCAGCGACGTCGCCCGCCTGGATACGATGGTCACCGTGGTCGATGCGGTGAATCTCCTCCGCGACTACGGGTCGAGCGCGTTCCTCCGCGACCGGGGGGAGACCGCCGGCGAGGAGGATGCACGGACCCTCGTCGATCTCCTGGTGGAGCAGATCGAGTTCGCCGACGTGATCGTCGTCAACAAGGCCGACGATGTCGGCGAGGATCAGCTCGCCCTGGTCCGCGCCGTCGTGCGCGGGCTCAATGCCGATGCCCGGATCGTCGAGGCCGCCTATGGCCGGGTGCCGCTGGGCGACATCCTGGAGACGGGGCTCTTCAGCGAGGAGAAGGCACAGGAGCACCCGCTCTGGTTCAAGGAACTCTACGGCGCGCATGAGCATGTGCCCGAGACCGAGGAATACGGGATCGGCTCCTTCGTCTACCGGGCCCGACGCCCGTTCGATCCGCGGGCCTTCCACGCCTTCACCAAGGCGACATGGCCGGGCCTCATCCGCGCGAAGGGCCATTTCTGGCTCGCGACCCGGCCCGACTGGGTGGGCGAATTCTCCCTCGCCGGTTCCATCGCGCGGGTCTCGCCGATGGGGGCATGGTGGGTCTGCGTGCCGAAATCGCGCTGGCCGGACGACGCGGAGTGGCGCACCCACCTCGCGGAGAACTGGAGCGAGGCCTGGGGCGACCGGCGCCAGGAACTCGTCTTCATCGGAACGGGGCTCGACCGCGAGGCCATCACGAAGGCCCTCGATGCCTGCCTCGTGGGCGCGGAAGACGTGGCGCATTTCGATCCGGCGCCATACCGCTCCCTGCCCGATCCCTTCCCGGCATGGCGGCGCGAAGCGGCGTGATGGCGTTCTTCTCGCTGAAAGACTCCCGCACCCGCTCGGCGGCACGCTCGGCCGTCGCGGCGAAGCTGAAGGAAGAGCTTCGCGCCGCCCTGTCGCTCGGCGAGGACGACATCCTCGCCGTCAACGAGATCGCCTGCGCCGAGCCGGGCTGCGCCGATCGCGAGACCATCGTCCTGGTGATGCGGGCCGGCGAACCGACCCGCGCATTGCGGATCGCGCATGGGATGGAAGCGGTCGGGCCGGACGACATCGCCCGGCTGGGCGCCGAGGAGCGTGCCTTCCGGCGTGAAGCCGTAGCTCGGGCCTAGAGTTTGAAGATCGACGACGCCCGATCCAGCGCCGTCTTCTTGGCGGATCGCGCCGCCTCCAGTCGCTCGATCTCGGTCTGCAGCAGCGCGAGGCGCTGCGTGATCTCGTCGACCGAGAGCGTGTCGAGGCTTTCCCCGATCACGTGGGAGACCGGGCGTTTCGGCCGGTCGGTATCGTCGTCGCGCATCGCTTCGTTCACCCTCGCTCGTCCTCGGACCGGCAGCTCTAGCGCGAGACCGCCCGCGCGCGCTGCCGGTCGCCGGCATATTGCTTGAGGAAGGTCGTCATCTCCGACAATTCCGGCGCCTTCGAGCGGAAGGTGACCGAGAGCGCGAGCAGCGTGTCGGCATGGTCGAGGCCGGAATAGATCCGCTCCTGCACCGGGACGCGAACCGTGCGCAGGCGGGCGGCGAGGCTCTGGGTGTTGCGCGGGCGGACAATGGTGTCGGCGTCGCCCGAGGCGAGGAAGGCCGGCGGCGAATGCGGACCGGCGAAGGTGATAGGCTGGGTTTCGGCCGGATCGGGCGCCTCTCCGAAGAGGTCGCGGGAGGTATCCTGGTCGAAGGGGTAGAAATCGTAGGGTCCCGACAGGCCGGCCACTGCACGGATCACCTTCGGATCGACGCCGGCCTTGCGCAGGTAGCGCGGATCGAGTCCGAGCATCACCGCATTGTAGGCTCCGGCGGAATGACCCGCGAGGACGATGCGGCGCGGATCGCCGCCATATTCGGCGATGTTGTCGCGGACCCAGGCGATGGCGGCGGCACCGTCATCGAGGAAATCGGGGAACCGCACTTCCGGATAGACGCGGTAATCGGGAATGACGGTGACGAAGCCCTGCGCCGCAAGCGCCTGCCCCACGAACTCGTAATCGTCCTTCGCGCCGGATTTCCACGAGCCGCCGTAGAAGAACACCAGCACCGTTGCATCCGTGGCGCCGCCGACGGGCGTGAAGACGTCGAGGCGCTGGCGCGGATGGGTCCCGAAGGCCGCGTTCTTCTGGACGAGTCTCCCGCCCGGGTCGCGGGGGCCGATCGCATCGAACAGGGCGAGGGGCGAACAGGCCGTGACCGCGAAGGCGGCGAGAGCGAGGCAGACGAGCGTGGCGAAAGCGGCGAAGGCGCGGGTCATGCATCTCTCAGACGGGGAAACGAACACCCGAATGACACGCCCGTCGCGGCGGATTCATGACCGGAACGGGGAAATTCCCATTTCAGGTCCGCAACACGATGCAGGCACCCCCGGCCTTGCGGATCCGACCGCACAGAATGTCGCCCGCCGCCCTGCTCTCGGCCGGAATGCGGATCCTGTAGAAGGCGCGCGTCCCGCGGCTCCGCAGGCGCGTCCCGATGATCATCGGGCGTACCTCGCCGATCACCCCGGCATAGAGGCTCCTGGTGCGGGAAAAGCTCTGCAGCGCAAGGGATTTCGAGAAGTTGCCGGCGAGCTGGATGCCCCAGGGCGCGGCCGGCCCTTCGTTGCCGCCGAGCGCGAAGCGATCGCCGCGGGAGGGAATGCGCAGGGCGGCCGTGACCTGGAGGCAGGTCTTCGGCGGCTCCCCCTTCGTTGGTTCGCTCTCATTGCTTCCCGCTTCGGCGCCATTCACGGCAGCGCCGCCCCGCCAATCCTCCGCCGGAGCGCCGGTGATCGCCAGGACGTAGGCCCGTGTCTCGGCGGGGAGGCCGCCGGTCCCGGCGAGCCAGCCCGAAACACGGCCCGCGCCACCGTTATAAGCCGCCGCAGCGAGGCCGAGATTGCCGAACTGGCGGTTGAGATCGGCGAGCAGGTGCGCCGCGTGCGGGATCGCCTGCTCCGGATCGAACGGATCGGTCAGCCCGCGTTCGCGCGCCGTACCCGGCATGAACTGGGCGACGCCCTGCGCACCCACCGGGCTCACCGCGGTCACGCGGAAGCTGCTCTCCCGCCAGATCAGCCTCGTCAGGAACGGCACCGGCAGGCTGCGGGCCCTGGCCGCATCCTCGATGAGGCGGCAGAGAGCCTGTTCCACGGTCTCCGTCGCCACCTCGGCCGAGGCGGGCGTGGCGGCGAGAAGCGGGAGCAGCAGGGCAAGGCGGCGCAGGGATGTCACGCGGCGTTTGTAGTGGCGTCTCGCTCCGGATCAATCGCCGTTCGCCGATCACATCGCGCCGCGCTATAAGGACAGCGATCCTTCTTCCATCCGGACCCGGTGCCAGCACCTCGATGACCGACACGCTTCTCGACGTTCAGGACCTGTCGGTCGCGTTCCGGTCGCGGGACCGCGAGACGCTGGCGGTGGACCGGGTGAGCTTCACCATCGACGAGGGCGAGACGGTGGCCCTGGTCGGCGAGTCCGGGTCGGGCAAGTCGGTGACGGCCCTGTCGATCCTGCGGCTCCTCGACGGCAGCGCCGTCCATCCCGGCGGCCGCATCCTGTTCAAGGGGCGCGACATCCTGGCACTGCCGGAACGCGAACTGCGCAAGATCCGCGGCGCCGACATCACGATGGTGTTCCAGGAGCCTATGACTTCGCTCAATCCGCTGCACACGATCCAGCGGCAGATCGGCGAGGTCCTGGAGATCCACCGCGGTCTGTCCGGCCGCAGGGCGCGGGGGCGCATCCTCGAACTCCTCGAACTCGTCGGCCTGCGCGATGCCGAGCGGCGGATGGGCGCCTATCCGCACGAATTGTCAGGCGGTCAGCGCCAGCGCGTCATGATCGCCATGGCGCTCGCCTGCGAGCCCGACCTTCTGGTGGCGGACGAGCCGACGACGGCCCTCGACGTCACCGTCCAGGCACAGATCCTCACGCTGCTGGCCGATCTGCAGAAGCGCCTCGGCATGTCGATGCTGTTCATCACCCACGACCTCGGCATCGTCCAGCGGATCGCCTCACGGGTCTGCGTGATGCTCGCCGGCCGCATCGTCGAGGCCGGCCCGGTGGCCGAGATCTTCGCCGCTCCCAAACACGAATATACGCAACGCCTGCTCGCCTCCGAGCCGAAGGGGCGTGCGAATCCGGTGGCGGCGGATGCGCCGCGCCTGCTGGAGGCCGGTCCGCTCAAGGTCTGGTTCCCGGTCCGAGAGGGGCTGCTGCGGCGCACGACCTTCCACGTGAAGGCGGTGGACGGCGTCTCTCTCGCCGTCCGCGAGGGCGAAACGATCGGGATCGTCGGCGAATCCGGTTCCGGCAAGACGACACTGGGCCTCGCGCTCCTGCGCCTCACCGGCAGCGAGGGGCCGATCGTCTTCCTCGGGCAGTCCATCGCCGGGCTCGGGCCCGGGCCGATGCGTCCGTTCCGTCGCGACATGCAGGTCGTCTTCCAGGACCCCTATGGCTCGCTGTCGCCGCGCATGACGGTGGCCGATATCGTGGCCGAAGGTCTCGTGGTGCAGGGGGCGGTGAAGTCCCGGACCGAGCGCCGGGCCGTGGTCGCCAAGGCGCTCACCGATGTCGGCCTCGATCCCGCGACCATGGATCGCTACCCGCACGAATTCTCCGGCGGCCAGCGCCAGCGCATCGCCATCGCCCGCGCCATGGTGCTGAAGCCCCGCTTCGTCGTCCTCGACGAGCCGACCTCCGCCCTCGACCGCTCGGTTCAGGCGCAGATCGTCACCCTGCTCCGCGACCTGCAGCGGGAACGCAAGCTCGCCTATCTCTTCATCAGCCACGACCTCAAGGTTGTGCGCGCACTGGCCAACTACGTGCTGGTGATGCAGAACGGCAAAGTGGTGGAGGAAGGGCCGGCGGAGGCCATCTTCGCCCGGCCCCAGACCGAATACACCCAGGCCCTGTTCGCCGCCGCTTTCGACCTCAACTCCGCGACGACCGAAGACGTCGTGCCGGCCTGAAGACAACGAACAACGAGTACGATGGCGCGCGTCCTCCTGATTGTCCTCGATTCGGTCGGCATCGGCGGCGGCCCGGATGCGGCCCGCTACGGCGACGAGGGATCGGACACGCTCGGCCATATCGCCGAGGCCTGTTCCCGAGGCGCCGGAGACAGGGAGGGCCTTCGGAAAGGGAACCTGCATCTGCCCAACCTCGCGCGTCTCGGCTTCGGTCTCGCGGCAGCGGGCGCGAGCGGCCGGGTTCCTCCCGGTCTGGAACCCATCGGCCCCTTAGCCGGCGCCTACGGCCATGCGGTTGAGACCGCCCCCGGCAAGGACACGCCTTCGGGCCATTGGGAGATCGCGGGAGCGCCGGTCATCGAGGAATGGGGCTACTTTCCGGATACCCTGCCGGCCTTTCCGGCAGCGCTCACCGAGGCGCTGACCGCGCAGGCCGGCCTGCCCGGCATCCTCGGCGATTGCCATGCGGCCGGCGTGCCGATCATCGAACGCTTCGGGGACGAGCATGTCCGGACGGGAAAGCCGATCTGCTACACCTCGGCCGACAGCGTCTTCCAGATCGCTGCGCACGAAGAGACGTTCGGGCTGGAGCGGCTCTACGAACTCTGCCGGATCGCCCGCGACCTCTGCGATCCCTACCGTATTGGTCGCGTCATTGCCCGGCCCTTCGTCGGCTCGGCGGAGACCGGGTTCAGGCGGACCTCGCGCCGCAAGGATTACGCGACGCAGCCTCCCGGCGAGACCCTGCTCGACCGGCTCGTGACGAGGGGCCGCCCCGTCGTCAGCGTCGGCAAGATCGGCGACATCTTCGCCCACCGGTCCACCGGGCAGGAGATCAAGCCGGCCGGCAACGCCGCCTGTCTCGATGCGGCACTCACCGCGTTCCGAGACTTGCCGGAGGGCGGGCTCGTCTTCCTCAACCTCGTGGATTTCGATACCGAATACGGTCATCGCCGTGACGTGCCGGGCTACGCTGCGGAGCTCGAAGCGTTCGACGTCCGGCTACCGGAGATTCATGCGGTACTCGGCCGGGGCGACGTCTGCATCGTCACCGCCGACCACGGCAACGACCCGACCTGGACCGGCACGGAGCATACCCGCGAGCAGGTGCCGATCCTCGCCTTCGGGCCGGCAGTAAGGGCGGAAGCCCTGGAGCGCCGGAAGACCTTCGCCGATATCGGCGCCTCGGTGGCGCACCATCTCGGGATCGGAGAATTGGAGCGGGGTGCGTCTTGGTGGTGAAGGCTCGTAGGTCCAAGGTCTCGAAGCCGGTTCGACACCGGTGTTCCTACCCGAAACCCTCATACTGAAGTCGAGACAAAGAAAAGGCCGAGAGCCTCTTCGGGATTGCGCGGATCACACCAGCCCTCACACCTCCCAGCTTTCCTCCAGCTCCGGCGGGATCGGCCGCGGACGCCGGTCGCTGCCGATGGCGACGAAAGTGAAGAGGCCCTCCGTCACCTTCATCGTGCTCTCGCCCTCGCGCTCGCGGCGCCAGACCTCGACTTGGATGCGGAGGGAGGTCCGGCCGACCTTCAAAATCCACGCATAGATGCTGACTTCGTCGCCGACGATGACCGGGCGATGGAAGGTCATGGCATCCACAGAGATCGTGGCGCATCGCCCCCGAGCGCGGCGGGCGGCGACGTTGCCGGCCGCGAGATCCATCTGGCCCATGAGCCAGCCGCCGAAGATGTCGCCGGCCGGATTGGTATCGGCCGGCATGGCGATGGTGCGGACAACCGGCGCTCCCCTATCGGTCGGCTGCTGGGATGGCGCGGACTGGGTCGTCATGGTCGGGAGTGCTCCGTTCACCTCACGACGCGACTTCGCAAGGGACGCGCCGTCCGCGTCATCGTTCGAGGGTGTGTCCCTCACTCAGGAAGCGAGAAGACCACGAGGGCGTCGCCGGTGCCGAAACCGGAGCCCTTGGTGAAGGAGGCGCCGCCGGCCGCCACGGCCACGTATTGCCGGCCGTCGAGAGAATAGGTGATCGGCGGACCGCCGATGCCGGCGCCGCACTGGAAGCGCCACAACACTTCTCCCGATGCCGCATCATGGGCGTCGAGATGGCCGTCCTCCTCGCCCGAGAAGACGAGACCGCCGGCGGTGGCGAGGGTACCGCCCGACAGCCGGCTCCCCGCCTTGACCGACCATTTGATCGCGCCCGACTTGGCGAGGTCGATGGCCGTGAGCGTGCTGAAAGAGGGCTCGCCCTTCGCCTCGCTCGTCTCCGTGAAGCGGATCGGCGGCTTGCCCGGGGCCCCCGGCACCGTCCGCACCGTGTAGGTGGTGGCGCCGTGGCGGACCTGGGCATAGGCGGTGTTCGCCGCCGGGTCGAAGGCCACCGGGTGCCAGGAGATGGCGCCGAGCGGACCGGGACTGACCACGGTCCCCGTCTCGGTGGGCGGCGCGTAGAGGTTCTTCTGCGTGATCAGCGGCGCCGACCTTCCGATGAGCGCGCCGGTCGCCCGGTCGTGGACGTAGAGCCAGCCGGTCTTGCTCGCCTCGGCGACCGCCTTCACCGGCCCTTGCGGCGTCGTGTAGTCGAGGAGGAACGGCGGGCTCGCGACGTCGTAGCCCCATTCGTCGTGCGGCACCTGCTGATGATACCAGCGCAGCTTACCCGTCCGCACGTCGAGGGCGACGAGGCTCATCGTGTAGAGATTGTCGCCCGGCCGCGAGAGGCCGAAATTCTGCGGCGCAGGATTGCCGGTGCCGACATAGATCAGGCCGAGATCGGCATCGTAGGCCGGCGTCATCCAGAGCGAGCCGCCGCCGACCTTCCACGCGTCCCTGTGCTCCGGCGCCGCCGCCTTCTCCGCCGCGATGTCGCGGTTGAGCGGCACGCCGTCGGCGGTCTTCTCGACGAAACCACCTTCCCAGCCATCCTCCTTGGTGACGTACCAGCGCCAGCGCTCTTCGCCGGTGGCGGCATCGTAGGCGGCGAGCCAGCCGCGCCTTCCGTATCCGCCCTCGATCCCGACCACCGCGCCGCCATCGAGCCCGCCCTTCTCGTCCTCAACGTGCAAGCCGTAGCCGGCACCGGCGACACCGACGATGACGAGGCCCTCGGCCACCAGCGGCGGCATCTTGAAGCCGAGCCGGCTCGACCCCTGGACCGCGCCCGCGCCGAGCTTGCCCGCCAGATCGGAGGCCGTCTCGGATTCGCCCTCCTCCGGGCGGACCGCCTCGTGGTCCCACAGGACCTTGCCGGTCTTCGCATCAAGGGCGATGACCCGCCCATCCATGGTCGCCTCGAATACCTTTCCGCCCGAGACCGCGACGCCGCGGTTGGAGGGCGGTCCGAAGATCTTCTCGGTGCGGGCCTTGTGGGTATAGGTCCAGAGCACGCGGCCAGACTTCGCGTCGAGTGCCGCCACATGGTTCTGGGTGGTGGAGAGGTACATCACGCCGTCGACCACCACCGGCTCGGCCTGGAAATAGCCGGTGATTCCGGTCTGGAAGATCCAGGCCGGCCGGAGCTTGCCGACATTGCTCCGGTCGATGGTCGCCAGGGGCGAGAAGTGCCGGTTGGTATGGTCGCGGCCGAACATCGGCCACTCGTCGGCGCTGGCGCCGGAGGATGTCAGGAGGGTGCCGGCCAGGAGCGACATGGCGACGAGCGCCGCATCCCCGGCGCGGCCGGGGGTCTGATGAAGCGCCATCCTCGTTCGTCCCTCGTCTGGTTTATTCTTCTTGGAAATCCTGCAGGCGGCGTCGCTGTGCCGACGCCTCGACACTCACGCCAGACGGGTCGCCGCGTCGAGCTGTGCAGGAGTGCCGGCCGCACCCATCGACCGCGCGAGGTCGGCGGCGTTCTGGCCGTTGCCGTCGCGCCGGTCCGGGTCGGCTCCCTTTTCGAGGAGGAGTTCGACCATCTCGGTCCGGTCGAACATGGCCGCGGTCATCAGCGCCGTGCGCGTTCCGCTACCGACGCCGTCGACATTCGCTCCCTTTTCCAGGAGCAGGTGAACGACGGCCATGTCGCCCTTGAAGGCCGCTCCGGCCAGCGGAGTCTGACCGCGGTCGTTTGAGAGTTCGGGGTCGCCGCCGTGATCGAGGATGATGCGCGCCGTCTCCACCTGACCGTTATAGGCGGCGAGCATCAGCAGGCTGTCGCCCTTGTCGTTGCGGATATTGGCCGGAAGCCCCTGGGCCAACAACTCGGCGAGTTCTTCGGAATGGCCCATCCGTGCGTATTGGAAGACCCGGCCCGCGAAGGCCAAGGTCTCGGCATCGAGTTCGGGGCGCTCGAGGCCGGGCGCGTTCTGCGTTTCGGGTTGCATCATGCCCATCCGTGTCATGGGATCACCCGCTCGGCGCGCAGGCGGCCGAACAGGTCGAGAAAGCTGTCGTCGCTCGGCTGATAATCGAGGAAGCCGAGGCGGCGGCTGCGGGCCATGTCGGTGATCACCTCGATCGGGCGGCCGAGATCCGCATCGGTGTGCCACGGCGACACGAGACGATCGAGATCTGCCTCGACCAGGCCGTGACGTTGCACGAGGTCCGCCCAGCGCGGGCCGTCCTCGACCATCTGCTCTTCGAGAGGTGTCGCCGTTCCGGGATAGGGCGCCGGGTCGAGACCGAACCAGTGCGCGATCCTCTCCCACATCCACGACCAGCGGAAGACATCGCCGTTGACGACGTTGAAGGCGGTGTCGGTCGCAGCCGGGTGAGTGGAAGCCCAGGCGAGGTGGCGGGCGAGCAGGCGCGCATCGGTGACGTCGGTCAGGCCGTTCCATTGTTGTGGCGAGCCCGGGAACAGGAACGGCCGGCCAGTCTCGCGGCAGAGCGAGGCATAGACCGCGAGGGTCACGCCCATGTTCATGGCATTGCCGAGCGCGTAGCCGACGATCGTGTGCGGACGGTGCACGCTCCAGCCGAACTTCTGCCTCTTGGCGGCGGCGAAGACCTCGTCCTCTTGGACGTAGTAGAAGTTCTCCACCGGCAGACGGTCCTGATCCTCGCGGAACGGCGTCTGCGGGAGCGTACCCTTCCCATAGGCCTCGAACGGGCCGAGATAATGTTTGAGGCCGGTCACCAGGGCGACGTGCCGAAGCGGCGCGGAGTCCAGGGCTGCGAGGAGGTTGCGCACCATCGCGCCGTTGACGCGGCAATTCTCGGCTTCGGTCGCCTGCCGCATCCAAGTGGTGATGAAGACGTGGGTCGGGGCGAGTTCCGACAGAGCGGCGTGCAGGGCGTCAGGGTCCGTCAGGTCCGCGCTCACCGGCGTGACGCCCGTGATCGCGACGGGGCGGCGGGCGAGGCCGTAGACGCTCCACCCCTCGCTGACGAGGTGCCGGGCGAGATTGTTGCCGACGATGCCGCTCGCACCGGCGATCAGGGCGGTGCCCTTTAGACTGTCAGACATTCGGTCTCCGATGATCGGGGTTTTCCCACCTCGGACGATCGTCCAAGGCGGGAACCCGTCTATCGGAACGCGGGAGACCGGATGTCGATCCGCCTCAGGCGACGGGCGTCAGCACGCCGGTCTCGCTGATCTCGTCGGTATGCACGTCGAAGCTCGCGAGCAAAGCCGTGCTGAAACTCGTGGAGATCGCGACGTCCGTGGCGTCGCGGCCGCGCGCGATGAGGATGCGGCCGATGCGGCGCTTGTTGTTGCGCGCATCGAAGGTGAACCACCGCCCGTCGAGATAGACTTCAAGCCAGGCCGAGAAGTCGCCCGGCGGTACCACCGGCACGCCGATATCGCCGAGATAGCCGGTGCAGTAGCGCGCCGGGATGTTCATGCAGCGGCAGAAGGCGACGGCGAGATGGGTGAAGTCGCGGCAGACGCCGATCTTCTGGGTATAGGCTTCGTAGGCGGTGCGGGTGGCGTCGGCCTGCTGGTAGTCGAACTTGATGTGCCGGTGCACGAAGTCGTGGATCGCCTGTACCCGCTTCCAACCTTCGGGCGTGGTGCCGAACAGGCCCCAGGCGATGTTCGAGAGCTTGTCGGTCTCGCAATAGCGGCTGCCGAGCAGGAACGGCAGAACATCGTCGGGCAAGTCCTGCACCGCGTGCTGCTTCGCCTCCGGCACGAGTTCGTCCAATTCCCCCGAATCCTCGATGGTGAAATCGGCCGAGACCGTGATCCGGCCGCCGGGGGCGAGAATCCGGGTGCAGACATTGCCGAACGGGTCGAGAAAGCTGTGGGCATCCACCGGCGGGTCGATCGTCATCGTCTCGGGCGTCAGCAGGTCACCGACTCGGGAGGGATGGACATTGAGCATCAAGGTGATCGGCGTCGGGCCGAACGTGTCGTAGCCGATCGTGTAGCCGGTCCGGATTTTCATTAAGGTCGCTCGCATCAGGCAATGGGTCAGGTGGGATCGCTACTCGTCTCCACCCGCCGCCGACCCGCTCCCGCGGCCGTCGGCCTTGCTCGAGCGAGGGGCGTCGAGGCGGCAACGGTCTTGTGCCGTCATGCTCGCCTCAGCCACCCTCACCGAGGGTGGCACCGTCTGCATCAGCAGGTAGCACACCGGAGGGTTGCCGCCTAACGGTTTGCCGTCCCTCAGGAATGCTCCACAATCGAGCGGAGATCGGCGAGGTCGAGGCGGCGGGTGAACATGGCGATCCCGCCCTCCGCATCGCGCGGCCATTCCGCTTCCGGCCTGTCCCGGTAGAGCTCGACCCCGTTCATGTCCGGATCACGCAGGTACAACGCCTCGCTCACGCCGTGGTCGCTGGCACCGTCCAGCGGAATGCCGACCTCATCGAGCCGCCGCAGGGCATCTGCCAGGCTCGCCCGCGTCGGGTAGAGGATCGCCAGGTGGAACAGGCCGGTGGTCCCGGGCGCCGGTGGAGGGCCACCCTCGCTCTCCCAGGTGTTGAGTCCGATATGGTGGTGATAGTCGCCGGCCGCGATGAAGGCCGCCTGGGTGCCGTATCGCGCCTTCAGCGAAAAGCCGAGCACCCCGCAATAGAAGGCCAGCGCCCGCTCGATATCGGCCACCTTGAGATGGACATGGCCGATCCGCGCTTGCGGATGGATCGGGTCTGGCTTGATCGTCATGACGGGTGGCACTCCTGACCATTACGAAGAGAGGGTGGGCGAGAAGATCGGAGCTGCCCTTTCCCCTTTCGTTCCGCGGGACCATATTCCACCCATGCCTCCTGCGAACAAACCCCGCGTCTCCTCGGCGAAGGCGTCGAAGCCCGAACTGAAGCCGCTCGACGAGCATCTGGCCGCCCTGCTGAGTCCGGCGCTCAATCGCAACCGGCTGCCCGTGGTCGAGAATAAGGCGCCACCGGCACCGCCGAAGAAAGCCGGGCGGCCGAAGAAGGCCGCGTCGACCCCGATGGGTTTCGGCGAGGCGCCACAGGCCGGGTTCACCCTGGGCGATGCGGCCGATGTCGACCCGCGACTCGCCCAGGCGTTGGGGCTGCAGCCGCCGGAAGACGGCCCCGCACCGGAAGCGCTCGCGAACGAGGACGATACCTCGCTCGCCACGGACGGCGTGTCGGCCACGGTGGATGCGCTCTCGCGCCTCCTCACCGAGGGCAACCCGCTGTTCAGGGACGGCAAGACCTGGTCGCCGCACCGGCCGGAACGGCCGAAGAAATCTGAGGGCGGTCTCGCCTTCACCCTGAAATCCGAGTTCGAGCCTGCGGGCGACCAGCCGCGCGCCATCGCCGAACTGGTGGACGGGGTGAACAAGGCCGAGCGCGACCAGGTGCTCCTGGGGGTCACCGGCTCCGGCAAGACCTTCACCATGGCCAAGATCATCGAGGCGACGCAACGCCCGGCCCTGATCCTGGCACCCAACAAGACGCTCGCGGCGCAGCTCTACGGCGAATTCAAGAGCTTCTTTCCCGACAATGCGGTGGAGTATTTCGTCTCCTACTACGATTACTATCAGCCCGAGGCCTACGTGCCGCGCTCGGACACCTTCATCGAGAAGGAATCCTCGATCAACGAGCAGATCGACCGGATGCGCCACTCCGCCACCCGTGCGCTGCTGGAGCGCGACGACGTCATCATCGTCGCCTCGGTCTCGTGCATCTACGGTATCGGTTCGGTGGAGACCTACACCGCCATGTCGTTCACGGTGTCGCTCAACGAGCGCATCGAGCAACGCCAGCTCGTCGCCGACCTCGTGGCACTGCAGTACAAGCGCATCCAGTCGGATTTCGCCCGCGGCACCTTCCGGGTGCGCGGCGACGTGATCGAACTCTGGCCCGCCCACTTGGAGGATCGCGGCTGGCGAATCGGCCTGTTCGGCGACGAGATCGAATCGATCACCGAGTTCGATCCGCTCACGGGAAAGAAGATCAACGACCTCAAGTTCGTGAAGGTCTACGCCAACTCGCACTACGTCACGCCGCGCCCCACCCTCCAGCAGGCGGTCAAGGGCATCAAGACCGAGCTGAAGCTGCGCGTCGACGAGTTGACGAAGATGGGCCGCCTGATCGAGGCCCAGCGCATCGAGCAGCGCTGCACCTTCGATATCGAGATGATCGAGGCCACCGGCGCCTGCAACGGCATCGAGAATTATTCGCGGTATCTCACTGGGAGAAAGCCCGGCGAGCCGCCGCCGACCCTGTTCGAGTACCTGCCCGACAACGCCCTCGTCTTCACCGACGAGAGCCACGTCACGGTTCCGCAGATCGGCGGCATGTACAAGGGCGACTTCCGCCGCAAGGCGACGTTGGCCGAATACGGTTTCCGACTTCCCTCCTGCCTCGACAACCGCCCGCTCCGGTTCGAGGAATGGGACGCCATGCGGCCGCAATCGGTCCATGTCTCGGCGACCCCGGCCAAGTGGGAGATGGAGCAGACCGGCGGCGTCTTCGCCGAACAGGTCATCCGCCCCACCGGCCTCGTCGACCCGGTGATCGAGATCCGCCCCGCCCGCAGCCAGGTGGACGACCTCCTCGGCGAGGTCCGCGAAGTGGCGCAGGCCGGCTACCGGACCCTGGTGACGACGCTCACCAAGCGCATGGCCGAGGACCTCACCGAGTACCTTCACGAGAATTCCGTCCGCGTCCGCTACATGCACTCCGACATCGACACCCTGGAACGCATCGAGATCATCCGCGACCTGCGCCTGGGCGCCTTCGACGTGCTGATCGGCATCAACCTGCTGCGCGAGGGCCTCGACATCCCGGAATGCGCCCTGGTCGCCATCCTCGATGCCGACAAGGAGGGCTTCCTGCGCTCCGAGACCTCGCTGATCCAGACCATCGGCCGCGCCGCCCGTAACGCGGACGCTCGCTGCATCCTCTATGCCGACAACATCACCGGCTCGATGGAGCGGGCGATGGCGGAGACCGAGCGGCGTCGTACGAAGCAGCTCGCCTACAACGAGGAGCACGGCATCACGCCCCAGAGCGTGAAGCGCGGCATTTCCGACATCCTCAGCAGCGTGTTCGAGGGCGACCACGTCCAGATCGATACGGGCCTGGCCAAGGACGCGGTCACCATCGGACACAATTTCAAGGCCGTCCTGGCCGACCTCGAGAAGCGCATGCGCACCGCCGCGGCCGACCTCGATTTCGAGGAGGCGGCCCGTATGCGCGACGAGATCAAGCGTCTGCAGGCGACCGAACTCCTGCTCTCCGACGACCCGATGGCGCGTCAGGGCGATGTCGAACGCGACGCCGGCAAGTACGGCGCCAAGCGCAGCCGCATCTCGAAGCCGAGCCTCGACAATATGGGGCCGGGCACCGACCGCGAGCTTCCCGTGGGCGGTGAGGCGCCGCTCTGGGCGGAGCGGCCCAAAGCCCGCTCGACGCAAGGGCTCGGCGGGCAGAAGCCGAAGTACAAGGGCGGTGGCGGGCGCAAGCGTGGCTGAAACCGACGCCCGATCCGGAACCCGCGGGCAGGCTCGGGCTTGGTCAGGCACGCGACGGCGACCATGATCGGTCGCCCAGGCCCCTCGAACCGACGGAGCACCCTCATGCGCAAGGACCCCGCGATCCGAACCGGATCTATCCTGGCCTTCGGCATGCTCGTGGCGCAAGCGATACCGGCCCACGCCATCTCCGACCGGCGCGACCAGCCCACCGCCGCCGACGTCCCCTCGGAGACTCGATCCGGCGAGGCGGCAGGCTCGCGACCGATCGGGGAGGTGAAGCCCCCGAGCGCCATACGTCCGTCGACCGCGGTAACCGCGGACGACGGCGCCGGCAAGAAGAGCCGGACCAATCCCCTCGACCATCTGCCGGAGCGCGACCGCGCCGGAACGGGCGGGCGAAAAGAGTAGAGCTTCATTCTGCATTGACCCCGCGGAACCTCGCATCCGCATCTCTGGGCGATGAGCGAGCGCGCCACCCGGCACGCCGGTCAAGGAGGAATAGTCATGGGATTGCTCGATCAGGTCATCGGTGGAGTGCTCGGTAACGTCCTCGGCGGCGGCCGGAGCAGCGACCATCCGCAGGGAGGCGGCGGATTGGGCGGTTCGCTCTCCCCCATCGTCCAGGCGCTGCTGATGCTGCTCCTCCAGAAGGGCGGCGGCCTCGGCGACATCCTCGGCGGTGGCAGTGGCGGGCCGTCCGACAGGGATCGGGGCGGCTTTGACGACGAACGGGGTGGTCCTCCCGAGCCTTATGGTGAGGACGAAGAGGACAGGGGCGGCTTCAATCAGGGACGCGGCCCGCGCGATTCCGGCGGAAATTCGCGTGACTCGTCGCCCGAGGGCGATTTCAGCGATCTGTCGGGTATGCTCGACGGGCCGGGCAATCGTCAGACTACCTCGCCGGGTGCCGGTCCCTATGGCCGGCTCGACCATGAACAGGGTGAGGATCTCGGCGGCCTCGACGGATTGATCGATCGTTTCCAGCGCGGCGGACTCGGCGATGCGATGAATTCCTGGATCGGCCATGGCCAGAACCAGCCGGTGAAGCCGCAGCGTCTCGCCGACGCCCTCGGTTCGGACACCGTGAACACCCTGCAGAGCCGCACCGGACTCTCCCGCGACGATCTGCTGTCGCAGCTCGCCCAGGCGCTTCCGGGCGTCATCGACGGCCTGACGCCGCAGGGACGCCGACCGGAGCCGGAGGAGCGGCGCAACTGGTAGGCGCCGCCGTCAGGCTTTGCGTGTCGTCGTGCCGCCCGATTTTGCCGGCTGGCAGGTTGGGCAGTAGAACGTCGATCGGCCCGACTGCACGATCCGCGCGATCGTGCCGCCGCAGCCCGTCTTCGTGCAGGGTTCGCCGGTCCGGTCATAGACCCTGAACGCATGCTGGAAGGCGCCCGACCCGCCATCGGTATGGGCGTAATCGCGCAAGGTGGAGCCGCCGGCGGCGACCGCCTCGTTCAGCACGTCGCGGACCATGCGCGCCAGCAGCCGGGCCTTCGGCGTCGGCCGGCCGTCGGGCTTGGCGAGACTGCCCGCCGACATTTCGGGATGCAGTCCCGCCCGGTGGAGCGCTTCACAGACATAGATGTTGCCGAGCCCGGCGATGAGCCGCTGGTCGAGGAGCGCCGCCTTCAACGGTGTGATCTTGTGCCGGAACAGCAGCGCCAGGGTCTCCGGCGTCATGGCATCGCTCAGGGGTTCGATCCCCATCGCCGCGAAGTGCCGACAGCCGGCGAGCCCTTGCGTCGGCACGAGGTCCATGAAGCCGAAGCGCCGTGCATCGTTGTAGGTCACCGTGGCGCCGTTCGACATCGCCATCACCACATGGTCGTGCTTGGCATTGCCGAGCGCGCCTTCGAGATAGAAATCTCCAGGCGAGACGTTGCGTCCGTCCGGCATCGCCACGTCGAATCGCCCGCTCATGCCGAGATGCAGGATGAGCGTCTCGCCGGTATCGAGGCCGGCGGTGAGATATTTCGCCCGCCTGGCGAGATCGATCACCGTGGCGCCTTCCAGCCGCTCTGCGAAACGATCGGGGAAGGCAAACCGCAGGTTCGGCCGACGCAGGGTGACGCGGGAGAACCGGGCGCCGACCATGGCGGGTGCCAGCCCGCGGCGGACGGTCTCGACTTCGGGCAGTTCGGGCATGGATGGGTCGCGCGGCTCGATATCGGGGGCATCGTTTTACGGCGGCGACCGGCATCCGCTGTCGATCGTTTCACGCCTGTCGAACCCGGCACATGGCGATCCCGGCCGGCTTTCGCTATGACGCTCGCGCAAGAGGATGGTGACATGAGTTCGGCCGAACGATCAGGCGACACGACCAGCACGCATTTCGGGTTCGAGCAGGTGGCGCTCGACGAGAAGCAGGGCCGCGTCGACGACGTGTTCCGCTCCGTGGCGAAGCGCTACGACCTGATGAACGACCTGATGTCGGGAGGGCTTCATCGCGCCTGGAAGTCGCATCTGATCTCGATGCTGCGGCCGCCGCGCAACCGGCCGTTCCGCCATCTCGACGTGGCCGGCGGTACCGCCGACATCGCCTTCCGCTCGCTCGAGGCCGGTGGCCACGAAACCCACGTCACCGTGCTCGACATCAACGAAGCGATGCTGCGCGTCGGCGCCGAGCGGGCCGGCCACCGCTATGACGGGCGGATCGACTTCGTGACGGCGAACGCCGAATCGCTCCCGCTGCCCTCCGAGACGTTCGACGCCTACACCATCGCCTTCGGCATCCGGAACGTGCCGCGCATCGACCTCGCGCTCGCGGAAGCGCGCCGCGTGCTGAAGCCGGGCGGGCGCTTCCTCTGCCTCGAATTCTCCAAGGTCGATCTGCCGGTCCTCGACCGCATCTACGACGCCTATTCCTTCCACGTGATCCCGCGCCTCGGTGCCAGCGTGGCGGGCGATGCGGAATCCTACCGCTATCTCGTGGAATCCATCCGCAAGTTTCCCTCCCCCGGGCGCTTTGCCGGCATGATCGAGGAGGCCGGGTTCAAGCACGTGACGTACCGACCCCTGTCGGGCGGCATCGTGGCGATCCATTCCGGCTGGAAGGTCTCGTGAGGCTGGATCGGTCGGATCGTGCCGGCATGATCCCGACGGATGTCCTCATCCTGAGATTCGATGATGGGGCAGGTGCTGGTGCCGCCTTGGTCACGCATTTCGGAAGCCCCCGATGCTAGGCGCCATCGTCTATCTCATCCGCGGCGCAGGCGTCGGCTTCGTGCTCGCGCGCGAAGGCGGGCTGTCGTTCATCGACCCCACCGATTTGCCGCCGCATCTGCGCTTCGCCCTGAAACTCGGGCGGATGCTGGAAAGGCCGGGCCTCGGCGCTGGTGCCGGCCCGTTGCAGCGCGCTCTGACCCGGCTCGGCCCTTCTTACGTGAAGTTCGGCCAGTTTTTGGCGACGCGGCCGGATATCGTCGGCATGAACGCCGCTCTCGACCTAGAAAAGCTGCAGGACCGGGTGCCGCCCTTCCCGCAGGACCAGGCGGTGCGGGTGGTGGAAGCCGCTTTCGGCAAGTCGGTGCGCGAGCTGTTCCTGTCCTTCAGCGAGCCCGTCGCCGCTGCGTCCATCGCCCAGGTCCACAAGGCCCATATCCTCGATGCCAACGGCGTCGAGCGAGTGCTGGCGGTCAAGATCATGCGGCCGGGCGTGCGCGAGCGCTTCCAGCGCGACCTTCAGGTCATGCGTTTCATGGCCCGCGTGGTCCATGCCCTGTCGCCCAAGGCCGAGCGTCTGCGCCCCCGCGACGTGGTCGAGATCCTCGCCCGTTCGGTGATGATGGAGATGGATTTCCGGCTCGAAGCCGCGGCCATGTCCGAACTCGCCCAGAACACCAAGGACGACGACGATTTCCGCGTGCCGAAGCCCGAATGGGAGCTGACGGCGCGGGATGTCCTGTCGAGCGAATGGATCGAGGGCATCCGCCTCAACGACCGGGCCGCCATCGTAGCGGCCGGCCATGACGCCAAAGCGCTCGGGCTGGCGGTGATCCAGTCGTTCCTGCGCCAGGCGATCCGCGACGGCTTCTTCCATGCCGACATGCATCCCGGGAACCTGTTCGTGGACGCGAGCGGCACGTTGGTGGCGGTCGATTTCGGCATCATGGGCCGGCTCGGCATCATGGAACGGCGCTTCCTCGCGGAGATCCTCCTCGGCTTCATCCTGCGCGACTACAAGCGCGTGGCGCAGGTGCATTTCGAGGCGGGCTACGTGCCGGCGCACCATTCGGTGGAGGATTTCGCCCAGGCCATCCGCGCCATCGGCGAGCCGATCCACCAGCGCAAGGCCGATGAGATCTCGATGGCCAAGGTGCTGACCCTGCTGTTCGACATCACCGCCCTGTTCGACATGAGCACGCGCACCGAGTTGGTGATGTTGCAGAAGACCATGGTCGTCGTGGAAGGCGTCGCCCGCTCCCTCGACCCGCAGCTCGACATGTGGACCGGGGCGGAGCCGGTGGTGCGCTCTTGGATCGCCCGCAATCTCGGCCCCCTCGGACGGATCGAAGGCGCCGGACGTGCGGCCCTGACCCTGTCCGACGTCGTCACGGACCTGCCGGACCTCGCCCAGCGCCTGCGCCGCATCCTGGTCCGCCTGGACGAGACCGGAACCGGCGACCGCAAGGCGCTGGAGAGCATCGCACGCAAGGAACGCCGCCGGGCCCTGTGGTCGACGGCGGCTCTGTGGGCCATCGCCCTGGGAGCGCTGGTGATGGCGTTCCGGTAGGAGAAAAGCGGGCTTCTCGCCGTTCTGCCATTCGGTGCTAGAGTTGTTCGACGTCGTGCGGTTCGATTCCGTGAGCGCGGATCGCAGAAGGCGGGACAGCAACCGCACCTCGTGTCACGTGCAGACGTAACGCGACCGCGAGGCAGGGAACCGACATGACGACGCTCCGACCCGGGACGCCTCCGCCCATCGACGCCGACACCGATCGCGCGGCGCGTCTGTTTCTCGGGCGTCTGGAAGACCGCTACATCGTTCAGGAGAGTCTCCTGTTCGGCAGCCGCGCACGCCAGACACATGGCGATGGCAGCGACGCCGATATCGCCGTTGTGCTGAAGGGGTCGCGAGGAGACCGGAAAGGTGCCGCACGCGACATGGCCGGTATCGCGTTCGACGTGATGCTGGAAACCGGAATCCTGATCGAGGCACTTCCGCTGTGGGAGGACGAGTTGAGGCGGACCGAGACCTTCGCCAATCCCGCCCTTCTCGATGCCATCCGCCGTGATGCCATCAGTCTCGGAACGCTTCCGTGACACCGACGACCTATATGGAGAAGGCACTTCGTGCATTGGCGGGCGCACGGGTGCTCCTCGACGCGGATGACAGCGAGGGAGCCTGTAGCCGCGCATATTACGCTATGTTCGACGCGGCGCGGGCGGCCTTGATCGCTGTCGAGGCGGAAGGGGCGCAGGAGAGCACCAAGACTCATCGAGGTCTGATCGCTGCATTCGGGAAACATCTCGTCCTCACAGGATGCGTGGACGCCGAACTCGGCCGCTGCTTCAACAAGGTGCAGGGCTTACGCATGATGGCCGACTATGTCGGCGAACCCCTTTCCCGCGAGGACGCGGCCTGGGCGATCGTACAGGCCGAGATCTTCATCCAGACCCTGCAGGAGCGGATCGTCGCGCCGTGATTTCCTATCGATGAGACATTGTCCTTCGAAGTGACTGTCCCCGACGTCTCGTGACGTATGACCCCGATCGCTTCGACCGCTCGGCGATTGACGACCGAAGACAGTGCGATGATGTGGAGCCTATGACCCTGCCTCTCCAGAACCGACGCATCCTGCTGATCATCGGCGGCGGCATCGCCGCCTACAAGTCGCTCGACCTGATCCGGCGCCTGCGCGATCGCGGGGCGCGGGTACGGCCTCTGCTCACGGCGGGAGCGCAGGAATTCGTGACGCCGCTGGCCGCCGCCGCGCTTGCCGGGGAGCGGGCCCATACCGACCTGTTCGACCGGGCGGAGGAGGCCGATATCGGCCATATCAAGCTCGCGCGCGACGCCGACGCGATCGTGGTCGCTCCGGCAACCGCCAACCTGATGGCGCGGATGGCGGGCGGCGACGCTTCCGACCTCGCCTCCACGGTCCTCCTGGCGACGACACTGCCGATCCTCATCGCCCCGGCCATGAACGTGCGGATGTGGCAGCACCCGGCGACACGGCGCAACCTCGCGACCCTGAAGGCGGACGGCGTCCGCGTGGTCGGACCCAACGACGGCGCCATGGCCGAGGCCGAGTTCGGGCCCGGCCGTCTCGCCGAGCCGCTGGAGATCGCCGATGCGGTCGAGGCTCTGCTCGGAGACGTACGGACCGGCGAGGCGCCATCGTCCGCAGGGTTCGGCTTTCTCGCCGGGCGGTCATCGCCAAAACCCCTTGCCGGCAGGCGCGTCCTCGTCACCTCCGGGCCGACGCATGAGCCGATCGACCCCGTGCGCTACCTCGCCAACCGGTCCTCCGGCCGGCAGGGGCATGCCATCGCCGCCGCCGCCGCCGCCGCCGGGGCGGAGGTCGTGCTGGTGTCCGGGCCGGTCTCGATTCCCGATCCGACAGGCGTCACGATGGTGCGCGTGGAGACGGCGCGGGAGATGCTGGCGGCGGTCGAGGCCGCCCTCCCCGCCGATCTCGCCATCTTCGCCGCCGCGGTGGGCGATTGGCGGCCAGTCGAGAGCCGCGATTCGAAGATCAAGAAGGACGGCTCGGCCGTGCCGCCGCTCTCGTTGGTCGAAAATCCCGATATCCTCGCCACCATCGCGAAGCGTACCGAAGGGCGCCCGACCCTCGTCGTCGGTTTCGCCGCCGAGACCGACGCCGTCATCGCCCATGCCCGCGAGAAGATCGCCCGCAAGGGCTGCGATCTCCTCGTCGCCAACGATGTCTCGGCCGCAGGCGGCGTGATGGGCGGGACCGCCAATACCGTTCATCTCCTCGACAGGGAGGGCGGTCTGGAGACCTGGCCCACCCTCGACAAGGATGAAGTCGGACGGCGACTGGTCGAGCGTTTCGCCGCACGCCTCGCGACGTGATGCGGATCGATCCAGCCCATCCGACGTTAAGACTTGACGAACCCTTCGCACCGCATCATGTCGGCGCAACCGTCATTGCCGTGCACCTGCCCGGCGCGGCGGCTCCACAGGAACTTTCGAACCCGATGCCCAGCGACAGTAGTCGATGGACCGCGCCGATTTTGGCCGACAGCGTGTCGTGCGCCTGATCGATTGATCGGGTTCACCCGCGATCGGCCTTGACGGCCGGTCGAACGAGGTGAACCGATGACCTTCCAGACCTTTGCCTTTGCTCGTGTCCGTTCGCGCGGAGCATCCCCCTCGCGGGACAACAGCGTCGCGCTGATCCTCCTCGTGATGATGACGCTGGTCTTCGCACCGGTCATCGGCATGCATCTCGTCGCGGCCTTCTCCCCCTCCTCGCTTCCGACGAATCTGCTCTCACGCTCGACGGACGCGGCGATCCCGCCGGGCTGAGCTCGGCGAGGACCGTCCCGGCGCGAAACCGCTCAGGATTGGGGAGGAATCGCTGCCTGGTCCATATACATCAGCTCCCAGACATGGCCGTCGAGGTCCTGGAACGAGCAGCCATACATGAACCCGTAATCCATGTTCGGCTTCCAAGGTCTGGCGCCGGCCGAAAGGGCTTTCGCCAGAGACTCGTCGACCTCTTCGCGCGATTCGCAGGAGAGACAGGTCAGGACTTCCGTCGCCTTCGTCGTATCGGCGATCTCTCCCGTGATGAAGTCGCGGAAGCGGGCCTCCGTGAGCAGCATGACGAAGATGCTCTCCGATACGACCATGCAGGCCGCGTTCTCGTCGGTGAAGGCCGGATTGAAGGCAAAGCCGAGCGCACCGAAGAAGGTCTTTGACGCTTCAAGATCCTTCACCGGCAGATTGACGAAGATCATCCGCATGTCGGTCGCTCCTTGCTCGAATCGGGTTGGATGCTGGATCGGGCGCCGCCGCTGGTCCAGCATCGGCATCACTCGGCTTGGCGCGACAGGGCCTCGTGCTCGGCAGCCAGGGCCGCTTCTTCTGCCTCGATCTTCCGGAAGGCCGGACGCGCCTTGATCCGGCCGATATAGGCCACGATGGCCGGCTCTTCCGGTACGATCTTGAACGCCGTCATCCATCCGAGCGCCGTGCCCCACAGGATGTCGGCGGCGCTGAAGCGGTCGCCCAGGAGGTATGGTCCCTTCGACAGGGTCTCGACCACGCTGTCGAGGACGCCGTCGAAACTGCCATAGGGCGACATCGCCATGGGGCCGGGTTCCCGCTCGAGGGCACGGTCGATCACCGCGGGCTCGAAACACGATCCGTAGGTCACCATCCAGCGCAGGTAGGGTCCGCGGAGCGGATCACCGATCGGCGGTGCCAGGCCCTTCTCGGCGAATTCGTCGGCGAGGTAGAGATAGATGGCCGGTTGCTCGGTGACGAGCGCGTCGCCGTGCCGGATGGCCGGGACCTTCCCCAACGGGTTGATCGCCAGATAGGCGGCTTCCCGTTGTTCGCCCGCCTTCATGTTAAGGACGTGCAGGCGGTGAGGCGCCTGGAGCTCTTCCAGCAGGAAACGGACACCGGACGAGCGGGTGTTGGGTGAGTGGTAGAGGGTGATCTCGGAGATCATGTATCCGGCTTCGGCTGCGAATCGTGAGCAATCATGTCGTCCGATGCTGGGTCCGGGTCAAACGCGGCCTTGCCATCGGACGCTGAAATTCCGGATCTTCACGAGGCTCGTCTTCGCCGTGCCATCTCTCATCGAAGACTGAAATTCTATCTCGATACTGAGAGATGATCCGACGATGTCTCGTGTCTACCTTGTGATTGATGGCCCGGATTGGTTTGATCGAAGTTCCGGGGCGGACAAGACCGGTCGCATTCTGCAGGGCTTTGCTGCATCGGCGTCGCGATACATCCGCGCAGATCGCGTTGACGGAATGCCGGTGCGTGTCTATAGAGCGCGCTTCGCCGACAGGCCGCGCTCACGCAGCCCGTCGGCTTCGCCATTGCCCGAACAACCTTCGCGCGACGACCGACACTGAAAGCCTGCGGGCTCGTCGGCATCGCCTCACATGAACGAGGATGCCCATGGCCAACACCGTGTCGGCCAAGAAAATGACCCGCAAGATCGCGAAGCGGACCGCCGTGAACCGCTCGCGCCGCAGCCGTATGCGCACCTTCCTCCGCAAGGTCGAAGAGGCGATTGCCGGCGGCGACCAGACCGTTGCGCTGACCGCCCTGCGTGCAGCCGAGCCCGAGATCATGCGGGCCGCCCAGCACGGCATCGTTCACAAGAACAACGCCTCCCGGAAGGTTTCGCGCCTCGCTGCGCGGGTCAAGGCTCTCGCTGCCTGATCCCTCCCTTCCTCGGATGACGCGAAAGAAGCCCGGCCTCAGTGCCGGGCTTCTTTCGTTTCGGGCTTCCCAAAGCCGAGCCGGGCCGGGCCGGCGGATCGCCATCGTCGCCTTTCCGACGAAGCCCGGTCGACGTGTCGCGCCAAGACTGAATCCCGAGTCGAAACCCCGCGAAACCGAGTCTAAGCGTTAACCCTACCGCCGAATCTGCCGTGTTGCGGAGTCTAGGGGGGCTGTGTAGATTAATGATCTCTCGCCAAAAGCGGGAAAATTCACACTTAATTCAAACCTGCCCGAATCGTCCGCAAGATGTCGGGCGTGCCTCGACTCCACACGCACCGGAGAGATCCCAGCAGCGTCTTGGCCATCTGTCCCCACAACTCCCGTTGTTAGGAGAACCGTAGCTTATTGTTGATAGGGTCTTTTCATCGGCAAAAGCCTGCGGTGGAGGGATTGACTCCGCCAAGTCGTTATGGGTCTCGCGAATTCCTTGCGGGGCGTGATGTCAGTCAAGTGTGCGTACGCTCCGAATGGCGGCTTCCGCTCTCGGCGCGAGGAGAGCAATGATGCATGTCGACGGTAGCGTGGCGGGTAACGCCGAGACCGGCATGGGTGGCGCAGGTGGGGCAGACACGGTTGCGGCCTGGGCCCGCGTGAAGCGGCGCCTTCGGGCGGAGTTGGGTGAGGACGTCTTCGCCAGCTGGTTCGCGCGGCTGGAACTGGTGGAAGTGGTGTCCGGGACCGCGCGCCTCAGCGTGCCCACCCGCTTCCTGAAGAGCTGGATCGAATCCCACTATCTCGACCGTGTCCTCGCCACCTTCCGCAGCGAGGTGGAGAGCGTCTCGCTCATCGAAGTCGGCGTGCGTGGAGCCGGAGCCCCGGTCCGCGTCGCTCCGAGTGCGGTCAAGTCTTCCTCCCCCGCAAGCCCCCTCGCCCGTCTGCA
The DNA here is from genome assembly GCF_042679825.1 of Methylobacterium marchantiae. NCBI lineage: Bacteria > Pseudomonadati > Pseudomonadota > Alphaproteobacteria > Hyphomicrobiales > Methylobacteriaceae > Methylobacterium > Methylobacterium marchantiae. Next base: position 54,267 of record NZ_JBHTND010000019.1, read on the forward strand.
GAGCACCGGCAACGCGCAGATCTCGTCCGGCGCGATGAGCTTCCCGGCCGACGCCGATTCCGCCACGCAGCCGCGCGGGGACGCCGGGGGCGATCTCAACGGCGCCCCCCTCGACAACCGTCTCACCTTCGCGAGCTTCGTCGTCGGCCGCTCCAACGCCCTCGCGCACGCCGCGGCGGAACGCGTATCGCGCCACGACGGTCAGGGCGCGCTCTATAACCCGCTCTACTTCCATGCCGGTGTCGGCCTGGGCAAGACCCACCTCCTCCACGGCATCGGTCATGCCGCACGCGAGGCCGGCCGCCGGGTGATCTACCTCACCGCCGACCGCTTCATGTACGGCTTCGTCAACGCCCTGAAGACCCAGAACGCGCTCGCCTTCAAGGAGAGGCTGCGCGCCATCGACCTGCTCATCCTCGACGACGTCCAGTTCATCCAGGGCAAGTCGATCCAGGCCGAGTTCGGTCACACCATCAATTCGCTGATCGATGCGGGCCGTCAGGTGGTCGTCGCCTCCGACCGCCCGCCAACCGAACTCGAAGCGCTGGAAGAGCGGGTGCGCTCGCGCCTCGCCGGCGGCCTCGTGGTCGAGATCGGCACGCTGGACGAACAGCTCCGCATGTCGATCCTGTCGGCGCGTCTCGCCGCCGTGCGGGTGGCGCATCCAAATTTCGAGGTGTCGCCCACCGTCGCGACCTACGTCGCCCGCGCCATCACCGCCAATGGCCGCGACCTCGAAGGTGCCGTGAACCGGCTCCTGGCCCACGCCACGCTCACCGGCACCGCCGTGACCATGGAGACGGCCGAGACCGCGATCCGCGACCTCGTGAAGAACCGCGAGCCCAAGCGCATCAAGATCGAGGACATCCAGAAGCTGGTGGCCTCGCGCTACAACGTCTCGCGCTCCGACATCCTGTCCGAGCGGCGCACCGCCGCCGTGGTGAAGCCGCGCCAGATCGCCATGTACCTCTCCAAGGTGCTGACCCTGCGCTCTCTGCCCGAGATCGGACGCCGCTTCGGTGGCCGCGACCACACGACGGTGCTCCACGCGGTCCGCAAGATCGACAAGCTGATCGGCGAGGACAATGTGCTGAACGACGAGGTCGAGCTCCTGAAGCGGATGCTGCAGGACTGATCGCCCGGATCGGGGCGATGCACGGGGCGATGCGGGCGACGGCTCTCCCGCATTGCCCTGGATAGAGCCTCGGACGCTCTTGCGTTCGGACAGGCCCTTCGCCAAGTTCACCGGCCAAGCCGCCGGCTCCATCCGTTCATAATCTCGGGGTCGGCGACGTTTTTCCGAATGACCACGAGTTGTTGCGATGAAAGTCACTGTCGAGCGCGCGGCTCTCCTTCGATCGCTCGGCCACGTGCATCGCGTGGTGGAGCGTCGCAACACGATCCCGATCCTCTCCAACGTTCTCCTGCGCAGCGGGCCTGACGGGCTGGAGCTTAAGGCGACCGACCTCGACATCGAGGTGACGGAATCCGTGCCGGCGGACATCGTCGATCCGGGCGCCACCACGGTGCCGGCCCACGTGATCTACGACATCGTGCGCAAGCTGCCCGACGGTGCTCAGGTCTCGCTCGAGACCAGCGGCGAGACCGGACAGATGACGATCCGCTCGGGCCGTTCCCGCTTCTCCCTCGGTGCCCTGCCGGAGGGTGACTTCCCTGATCTCGCCGCAGGCGAACTCGGCACCAGCTTCGCCATCGCAGCGAGCGATCTGAAGCGCCTCATCGAAAAGACCCAGTTCGCGATCTCCACCGAGGAGACGCGCTACTACCTGAACGGCATCTACCTCCACACGATCGACCTCGACGGCACGCTGAAGATGCGTGCGGTCGCCACCGACGGACACCGTCTCGCCCGCGTCGAGATCGACGCCCCCGAGGGCAGCCGCGGGATGCCGGGCATCATCGTGCCGCGAAAGGCCGTGGCCGAGATCCAGAAGCTGGTGGAGGATGGCGGCGAGACCGTCGAGATCGACCTGTCGCCGGCCAAGATCCGGTTCCGCTTCGCCAGCGGCGTGACCCTGATCTCCAAGCTGATCGACGGCACCTTCCCGGATTACCAGCGTGTGATCCCCACCGGAAACGACAAGTTCCTCACCGTGCAGCGCGACGAGTTTGCCCGCGCCGTCGACCGCGTCTCCACCATATCGTCCGAGCGCGGGCGCGCGGTGAAGCTTGCCGTACAGGAGGGCCGCCTCGCCCTCTCCGTGAACAACCCGGATTCCGGCAGCGCCACGGAAGAGCTCGACGTCGATTACGACGCCTCCGCCCTCGATATCGGCTTCAATGCGCGCTACCTCCTCGACATCACCGGCCAGCTCGAAGGCGACACCGCCCTGTTCAAGCTCGCCGATCCCGGCTCGCCGACCTTGATCCAGGATCGAGAGGGCGCCTCGGCGCTCTACGTGCTGATGCCGATGCGGGTGTGATCCAGAGCGTTTCGTCGATTTTTCCGGAGAGATCGGGCATCACAGTTCAAGCCACGGAGGCCATTGCCGCACCGTCACTCGATGGTCTGCGCCTCACCCGCGTGATCTGCCGCGATTTCCGCAACCATGCCGATCTCGACCTCTCGGTCGGGAGCCGTTTCGTCGCTTTGGTGGGAGAGAACGGGGCCGGCAAGACCAACCTGCTCGAATCCATCTCGCTCTTCTCCCCTGGGCGCGGATTGCGGCGCGCGGATCTGTCGAGCATGGCGCGACAGGCCGGTTCCGGCGGTTTCGCCGTGTCGCTCGCCCTGGCGCGAGGGGATGACGACCATCGTATCGGCACCGGCTACGAGCCGGCGGTGGGCGATGGCCGCAGCACACGGCTCTGCCGCATCGATGGCGAGACGGTGGGCTCGCCGGTGGCCTTCGCCGAATTCCTGAGGGTGATCTGGCTGACGCCGGACCTCGACGGTCTGTTTCGCGGCCCCGCCGGCGATCGCCGCCGCTTTCTCGACCGTCTCGTCCTTGCGGTGGACGCGACCCACGGCGCCAGGGTCAACGCCCTGGAGCGAGCCCTGCGCTCGCGCAACCGCCTGCTGGAAGAGCGTCCGAACGATGGACAATGGCTCGACGCGATCGAGCGCGAGGTCGCCGAACTCGGCGTCGCCGTGGCGCTGGCGAGACGCGAGACCGCCGAGCGGCTCGACCGCCTCATCGCCGAGAGCCGCGATGACGCGCAACCCTTCCCCTGGGCCGGGATCAGGCTGGAAGGCGATCTCGACGATCTCGTCGCCGTCTGGCCGGCCCTGGAGGCGGAGGACCGCTTCCGCGCCGCCCTGCGCCAGGGCCGCCCGCGTGACAGGGCCGCGGGCCGAACGCTCATCGGTCCCCAGGCGACGGATCTCGTGGTCCGGCACGGCCCGAAGGACGTACCGGCATCGACGGCGTCCACCGGAGAGCAGAAGGCGCTGCTGATCGGTCTCGTCCTGGCCCATGCCCGACTGGTCCACGCCATGTGCGGCATCGCGCCCGTCATCCTGCTCGACGAGGTCGCCGCGCATCTCGACCCGCGGCGGCGAGCAAGTCTGTTCGACGCCCTGGAAGCACTTCAGGGTCAGGTCTGGATGACGGGTGCCGATCCCGCTTTGTTCACCGAGCTGGAGGGGCGCGCCGACATGGTCTCGGTCGCGGACGGTCGCATCGTTTCGGCGTGAACGCCGATCCTCGTCAGCGTCCGAGCAGCCGGTCGATCATCTCGTAGCTGACCGGATTATCCGGGCAGAGACTGAGGCCGCATTCGGCGAAGGTGGAGGCGGCATTGGCCAGAGCGACGGCGAGGAACAGGAAGACGACGGACAGGCCGAGCGCTCCGGCTCGCGCGCCGGGAAGGCCCGCGGGCTCCGGCCCGATCGGCTGACCCAGGACCGAAGCCGCCTCGCCCCGCCTCGTGGCGGGTTCGGTGGCGAACTGCCCGTCCCACAGAGACATGATGGCGACCCCGACGATGATGGCGACGAAGGAGATCAGCGCCCAGACATAGAAATGGAGGCCGAATAGCGCCTCTCCATAGGTGCCGGTTCCCGGCGCGATGTGCAGAGCCGTCTGCCTGGCGGAGATCACGCTGCCGACCACGGCGCTGAGGGTGACGATGGCGTAATGCGACGGCCTCGGCCGATCGCAGATGTTGAGGACGAGCCCCAGACCCGCCGCCGTGAAGGCGGCGCGCTGCAGCACGCAGAGTGGACAGGGCAATTCGCCGAGGACGATCTGATACCAGAACGCGACGAGCAGGATGAGGCTGCAGCCGAAGAGGCCGGCCGCATTCAGGCCACGAGCGAGGGACGGCGCGACCATTCCGAGACCTTCAGAAGACGAGTTGCAGGGCATCCGTGGCGTGCTCGCGGAACAGTGCCATCAACACTCCGAGGGACAGGCCCCAGACGGCCAGGGCAAGGCCGCGTCTGCCGGCGAGGGCCGCGCCCGTGGCGCCCGCGAAGCCGAGAAAGGGGATGACCATCATGGACGATTCTCGGTATCTCTTTCGGTCGGAGAGCGAGACGTCTCCGAGGCGCAGCACAACTAAGCGGACATCTCCTTTCGTTTGCTTAAAAGCAGCGCTTCCCCCGCCCGTCCTTTTCGTCGGGCCGCCGCCGCGCGTCATTCAAGCCGGGCCGACGACCGGGCGATTGACCTTGCCGCCCATGGTCGTCAAACGCATTTTTCCGATAGTCGGCGGCGTGTTCGAGCATGGATGTCCAAACGGCATCCGTCCGCCGCTTTCCCTCGGCCGCCATTCGGCCCTGACGACCACCCTTTCCCGACCACGATGACGGACTCTTCATGACCGACCGCCTCGACGAAGCTCGACGCGCCCTGAAAACCACCTTCGGCTACGACGATTTCCGCCCGGGCCAGGATGAGGTGATCGGTGCCGTCCTCGACGGGACGGACGTGTTCGCGGTGATGCCGACGGGGTCGGGCAAGTCGATGACCTATCAGCTTCCGGCCCTGGTCGAATCGTCGCTCACGGTGGTGGTGTCGCCACTGATCGCTCTGATGCACGATCAGGTTCAGCAGATGATCGGCTTCGGCGTCGAGGCCGCGACCCTGAACTCCTCGGTGGCCGAGGCGACCTCGCGCGAGACCTGGCGCAAGATCCGCTCGGGCGATCTCCGCCTGCTCTTCGTCTCGCCCGAGCGGCTGATGATGGAAGGGCTGATGGAGGCCCTGCGCGGGGCCGGCGTGCGGCGGCTCGCCGTGGACGAGGCCCATTGCGTCTCGCAATGGGGGCATGATTTCCGGCCCGAATACCGTGATCTCGCCCGCGCCCGCGAGGCCCTCGGCAACGTCCAGACCCTGGCGCTCACCGCCACCGCCGACAAGGCGACGCGGGCCGACATCACCGAGCGGCTGTTCCCGGCCGGCCGCGACCTCAAGGCCTTCGTCCATTCCTTCGACCGGCCGAACATCCGCCTGACCTTCGCGCCGAAGGACAACCCCACCCGCCAGATCGAGCGCTTCCTCAAGCACCGCCGCTCCGAGAGCGGGATCATCTACTGCTCGTCGAGGAAGCGTACCGAGCAGCTCGCCGAGACGCTGGCCAAGGACGGCTTCAACGCCCTGCCCTACCATGCCGGCCTCGACCAGGGCACGCGGATGAAGAACCAAGACACGTTCCTGCAGGAGGACGGGGTGGTGATGACCGCCACCGTGGCCTTCGGCATGGGCATCAACAAGCCTGACGTACGCTTCGTCTGCCATGCCGACATGCCCTCCAACGTCGAGGGCTACTATCAGGAGATCGGCCGCGCCGGCCGCGACGGCCTGCCGGCCGACACGCTCACCATCTACGGCCTCGACGACATGTCCCTCCGCCGCCGCCAGATCGACGAGAAGGACGTGCCCGACGAGCGCCGCCGGGTGGAACGCCGCAAGCTCGAAGCGATGATCGCGCTCTGCGAGGGGGCGACCTGCCGGCGCCAGTCCCTGCTCAGCTATTTCGGAGAGGCGAGCGAGCCGTGCGGCCGCTGCGACCTGTGCCGCAGCGGCGTCTCCCTCGTCGATGCCACCGTGCCGGCGCAGAAGCTGCTCTCGGCCATCGTCCGCACCGGCCAGAGGTTCGGAGCGGCCTATGTCTGCGACGTGGTCCACGGCAAGGAATCCGACACGATCCGCCGCAACGGCCACACGGCGCTGAAGACCTTCGGCGTCGGGGCCGACAAGCCCTTGCCGGCCTGGCGGGCCATGCTGCGCCAGCTCTTCGCCGCCGGCGCCGTGGCGGAGAACGACGACGGGTTCGGCGGCCTTTCCCTCACCGAGAAGGGCGAGGCCATCCTGTTCGGCCGCGAGGCCATCCAGATGCGACCCGATCCCGAGCCGAAAGCCGCCGAACCGCGCGACCGCAAGCGCGGCGGCGCGGCACGCGAGGACGCGACGCTCGATCTCGACCCGGCGACGGAAGCCCTGTTCCAGCATCTCAGGGGCCTGCGCGCCACCATCGCCCGCACCGAGGGCATCGCCGCCTTCATGGTCTTCCCTGACCGCACCCTGATCGAGATGGCCAAGGCCAAGCCGGTCGACCTCTATGCCCTGCGCACGGTGCACGGTGTCGGCGAGCGCAAGCGCGACGCCTATGGCGACCGCTTCGTCTCGGCCATCGCCACGTACTTGTCGCAGAGCTAGACCGGGATGCCTGATGCGGTTTCGCACTCGTGCGATGCCCGTCCCATCGTGTAGGGACGAGATTCGGCGATCCGTTCGCGGGCTCGCCGGACTGTCTCTGCTGCAGGACAAGTGTCTTCGCAGCGCGCACCAAGTGTCTTCGCCCCGCCTAACGGATACCCGAATCATCGCCTCGGATTTGCCGGCCCCCGCCTCCCTGCCTCGCCAGGTCTTCTACATGCCGGGCTTCGACCCGCGTGAGCCCGAGACCTATTGGGGCCTCTTCCGACGGGAGAGCCGGCTGACCTCCGTCAGGCGCGGGATGGCCATCGCCGTGAGCAACCCGACGAGATCCTCGGACGGGCTGCGCCTCGATTGGGAGGTGGAGGCCGACGGCGCGCCGACGCGCTACACCCTGCTGCGCTGGGACGACATCGTCCGCGCCCGTTTCCCGCGCTCGCCGCTGCGGCGCCTCGTGGAGGTACCGGCTCTGTGGTGGCGGCTGTCCCGCAGCGGCTACGTCAAACGCTTCCGCCGCGAGGCCAAGCGCTTCGCCCGCGTCATCATCGGTGTCCACGCGATCTATGCCGCGCTGGTCGTCCTCTCGTTCGTGCTGGCCTCACTTCCCGCCTGGCTGGGGCCCGCGCAGTGGCGGCCCTGGAGCCTCGCGGCGATTCCGGTGCTCGCCTACGCGATCCATCTCGGCCTGATGGCGGTGACGCGGGGAAAGCCGTTCTACGTCGCCCATCTCGTGGACGACACCGCCTTCACCTACGACCATGCCAGCGGCGCCGAAAACCGGATGCGCCGCCGCCTCGATGCCTTCGCGGAAGAGATCCGCGCGGCCGAAGGCAAGGCGTCCGAGATCGTCGTCATCGGCCATTCCTCGTCGAGCTTTCTCGGCATCGAGGCCCTCGACAGGATCCTCGGCGGCGATCCCGATTTCGGGCAGCGCGAGACACCGGTCTCCTTTGTCAGCATCGGCAGCGTGATCCCGTGGATCACCCTCGATGCGCCGGCGGCCGAGATGCGTGCGGCCCTCTCCCGGGTCGCGGCGGCACCGGCGATCCGCTGGCTCGACGTGCGCGCGAAATGGGACTGGCTCTCGGTCCATGACCGCGACGTGCTCACCGCATCGGGCGTACCATCGCCCCAGGATCACCGGCCGGTGGAGATCCATGTCCGCATCACCGACCTGATCGAGCGCAAGATCATCGCGCGGCGCAAGTGGAACCTGTTCCGCATGCATTTCCAACTTTTGATGTCGAGCCTCAACCCGGAAGCGTTCGATTACGTCGCCTTCGTCGTGGGGCCGGAACCCATCCACAGCATCATCGATCGATGCCGTGGTGCCGGCGTCCTGCCCTCGGCGAAATCGGCCTGAGTTCGGTTTTCGGCGAGGGCGCATGGCCGGACGCCGCTTTGACGTGTTGCCAGCACGGGCGCTTACACTCTAGAGCCGAGCCAACTTGGCGCATGTCGTGCGAGTCCCGTCCAAAGGGAGCTGCGCGAGAGGCGCCTGAGCGGTCGAGAGGGCTCGCATGTTCCGCAACGATGTTCCGATCACCCCAGAGCTGGTCCGCCAGCATGGCCTGACGCCGGACGAGTACGAGCGTTTCCGCGGCCTCATCGACCGCGATCCGACGCTGACCGAGCTCGGCATCGTCTCGGCCATGTGGAACGAGCACTGCTCCTACAAGTCGTCCCGCAAACACCTGCGCGGTCTGCCGACCAAGGCGCCGTGGGTGATCCAGGGGCCTGGCGAGAATGCCGGCGTCATCGACATCGGCGACGGTCTCGCCTGCGTCTTCAAGATGGAGAGCCACAACCACCCGAGCTTCATCGAGCCCTATCAGGGCGCGGCCACCGGCGTCGGCGGCATCCTGCGCGATGTGTTCACCATGGGTGCCCGACCGATCGCGGCTTTGAACGCTCTTCGCTTCGGCTCGCCCGACCATCCGCGCACGCGCCACCTCGTCTCGGGCGTGGTGGCCGGCATCGGCGGCTACGGCAACTCTTTCGGTGTGCCCACCGTGGGCGGCGCCGTCGGCTTCCACCCGCGTTACGACGGCAACATCCTCGTCAACGCCATGGCGGTCGGTCTCGCCCGCACCGACGGCATCTTCTACGCGGCGGCCACCGGCATCGGAAATCCGATCGTCTATCTCGGCTCGAAGACCGGACGCGACGGCATCCACGGCGCCAGCATGGCCTCGGCGGAATTCGACGAATCCTCCGAATCGAAGCGCCCTACGGTTCAGGTCGGCGACCCTTTCGCCGAGAAGTTGCTGCTCGAGGCCTGCCTCGAGCTCATGGCGTCGGGCGCCGTCATCGCAATCCAGGACATGGGCGCGGCGGGGCTGACCTGCTCGGCCGTCGAGATGGGCGCCAAGGGCGATCTCGGCGTGGAGCTCCACATCGAGAAGGTGCCGGCGCGCGAAGCGAACATGAGCGCCTACGAGATGATGCTCTCGGAGAGCCAGGAGCGCATGCTGATGGTGCTCAAGCCCGGCATGGAGGCCGAGGCCGAGGCTATCTTCGTCAAATGGGGTCTCGATTTCGCGATCATCGGGCACACCACCGACACGCTGCGCTTCGTCGTCAAGCATGACGGCGTCGTGATGGCCGACCTGCCGATCAAGGAACTCGGCGACGAGGCGCCTCTCTACGACCGGCCGCACATCGCCAACACCCACCAGTCGGTCATCGCTGCGGCCGACGTGCCGGCGACCATCGGCCATGCAGAGGCGCTGAAGCGGCTCGTCGGATCGCCCGACCTGTCGTCCAAGCGCTGGGTCTACGAGCAGTACGACCATTTCATCGGCGGCAACACCGTGCAGAAGCCCGGCGGCGACGCCGCCATCGTCCGCGTCGAGGACGGACCCAAGGGCCTCGCCATGACCGCCGACGTGACGCCGCGCTATTGCGAGGCCGATCCCGTCCAGGGCGGCCGTCAGGCCGTGGCGGAAGCCTGGCGCAACATCACGGCGGTGGGCGCCAAGCCGCTCGCCATCACCGACAACCTGAATTTCGGCAATCCCGAGAAGCCCGAGGTGATGGGCCAGCTCGTCGGCTGCCTGAAGGGAATCGGCGAGGCCTGCCTCGCCCTCGATTTCCCCGTCGTCTCCGGCAACGTCTCCCTCTACAACGAGACGAACGGCGTCGGCATCCTGCCGACCCCGACCATCGGCGGTGTCGGGCTCCTCGACGATGTCACCCGGCACGCGACGATCTCGCTGAAGCGCGAGGGCGACATGCTGGTCCTCGTCGGCGCCACCGAAGGCTGGCTCGGACAGTCGGTCTATCTGTCCGTGGTCTCCGGCCGCGAGGACGGCGCGCCGCCCCCGGTCGACCTCGCCGCGGAACGCCGCAACGGCGATTTCGTGCGCGGTCTCATCGTCTCCGGCCTCGTGGACACGGTCCACGACCTCTCCGACGGAGGTCTTGCCGTGGCGCTCGCCGAAATGGCGATCGCGGGCGGCATCGGCGCGACTCTGCCCGAGGCACCGGAGGGCCTCCCCGTCCACGCCTATCTCTTCGGCGAGGACCAGGCGCGCTACCTCCTCAGCGTCGCCCCGGAGAACGTGGGCGATCTTCTCTACAGCGCCAATGCGCAGGGGATTCCGGCCCTCGTCGTCGGCCTCACGGGATCGCGGGATTTGACCCTGCCGGGGGGCGAGACCATATCGGTCGCGGATTTGCGCAAGGCGCATGAGGACTGGCTGCCGAACTACATGGCGACCCGGCCCGCCGCGGCCTGAACATCATTCGAGAGGGATACGTCCGATGCCGATGGATTCGCGCGAGATCGAGGCCATGATCCGGGAGGCGCTGCCCGACGCCACGATCGAGATCAAGGATCTCGCCGGAGACGGCGATCACTACGCCGCCACGGTCATTTCCTCGGCCTTCAAGGGCAAGACCCGGGTGGCCCAGCACCAGCTCGTCTACGGCGCGCTCCAGGGTCGGATGGGAGGCGTGCTCCACGCTCTTGCGCTGACGACGGGCGTCCCGCAGGATTGAGTCGGTTCGCGGGATCGATCCGATGGAACAGCCGAGCCTCTACGACGACGACATCGTGACCTGGGCCGAAGAACAGGCAGCGGCGGTGCGTGCACTGGCGTCGCGGTCAGATCTGTCGAACGTCCTCGATTGGGAGAACATCGCCGAGGAGATCGAGAGCTTGGGGCGGTCTCAGATCCAGGGCGTCGAGAGCGCGCTCCTTCTCGTCCTTATCCATGTGCTCAAGTACCTTTCGGCCCCATCCGCCCAATCGACACGATCATGGCGTGTGGAGGTCGTCGCCTTCCATGCGACGGCATGCCGGAACTACAAGCGGTCGATGCGGCAGCGGATCGACTGGCAGGATCTCTGGACGACCGCGAAGGCGAATGCCGATGTGTCGCTCAAGATGTTCGGCGACAGGCTCGTCGGCGGTCTTCCCGAGACGATGCCGTTTGAGCCGGAAGAGCTCGTTTCCAAGACCTTCGACATGGATTGGGCGCTGGCGCGCCTCGCGGCGGCGGTGGAAACGCCGGGCGACCATCACTAGATCAAGCATCAAGTAGAGGAGTTAACATGACCGACGCCAACACCACCATCAAGACCGAGATTGATTCCCAGGACGTGGTCGTGTTCATGAAGGGCACGCCGCAATTCCCCATGTGCGGCTTTTCGGGCCAGGTCGTGCAGATCCTCAATTACCTGGAAGTGCCGTTCAAGGGCGTGAACGTCCTCGACGACATGGCCATCCGCGACGGCATCAAGGCTTTCTCGAACTGGCCGACCATTCCGCAGATCTACGTGAAGGGCGAATTCGTCGGCGGCTGCGACATCACCCGCGAGATGTTCCAGTCCGGCGAATTGCAGCAGTTCCTGTCCGAGAAGGGCATCCCGGTAAAGGCGACCGCCGTCGCCTGAACCCGCCTCTTCTCGACACCCGCCGATCGATCTGGGGCGCGCAAGCGTCCTTTTTCGTGTCCGCTGCAGTGGATCGGTTCCTTCCGGTCAAACGTCGGAGCGCGCCGTTAGACAAACGCGGCTCCGCGCGGAACGCCGACCCGACTCACACTTCCGATCATCCACGCCGCTCCTCTCCGGAACGATGATTGTCACCGGTTTTGATGGTTTCCAGGCAAGATCGAAACTCGAAAGTGCATAGGCCTGATTACTTAGGCAAGTCGGCCATTGAGGCCTATTCCTGGGACATCCAACGCATTGATCCATCTTCGGCGAACGTGATCTGGACATTCTTCCGGCGTTCAGGGCTCGAAAGAGCCGGAGACACGGCACACTTGCTTTTAGGACTCGGATCCAGACCCCGACACCGCAAGCAACGACTTGTCTAAGACTTTTTCCAGCCAGAGAGGATTTGTGTCTTGTCGCACAGACGTGCCCAGGATTCCCTTTGAGCATTTTTTAAGCAGCGGAGACTTTGCCCCACTCCGGTCAAACCTGTAATCGCGTGTGCTTTCGCACTGCGAAAACTGTGCGGCGATGCGAAAGCAAATTAAGCGTAAATAATCGGGGCGGGCGGGAACTTGTTGCCGTTATCCCCATTATCCGCTTATACGCGCCCAACGACCCCTGCGAAATCCGCACGGCTCAAGGTCCGGTGACCGCAATGCCAGTGTTCGAAGCAAAAAATCTAGATTGCGAATTCGAGGGCCAAGCCCTGCTCGCGGCAATCCTGTTTCCGACCCTGGAAGCTCGGGATCGTGCTTTGACGCATGGCCGCAACCGCGCAGCTCGCGCCTGCGCGATGGCCGATCCGATGACGATCGAGCCGCGCTATCCGAGTTCGCTCCGCGATCCCGAAGTCGAGGTCCAGGCCTCCTGAAGCATTCCGCGTAAGGCGGTTCTTCCGAGGCCTGACATCCTCGTTTGCCGTCTGCTTACCATGTCTGGGTGGTGATGAGCCCCTGCTTGGTCACGACAGCCCAGCCGCGACCGCGTCGCTCCACCGAATCGACCTTGCCGATGCCAGGTATGGTGTCGCCCGGACCGACCTCGACGAGGCGATGTCGGCGGTCTTCGATGACGGCCACGCCGTTATAAACTTCTCGTACCGCCCAACTCTCGATGACGGCCGGCGCCGAAGCCTTCGGCTTGTCGGAGATGGACCCGGTCTCCGTCGGCTCGGGCTGAGGCGCTCTGGACGCTTGGGGAGCGACGACCGGAGCCGCGGGAGCTGGCGGTGCAGCGCGCTTTTCCAATTGTGCCGTCAGAGCGGCGATCTTCGCCGTCTGGTCGCGCTCGGTCTGGTCCTGCCGTTCGGCCACGCTGGCGACCTTCGCCACGATAGTCTGCTCGGACTTGCCGATCCGGTCGTTGAGCGTAGCGGAGCGGTTCCTGGCTTCGCTGCGAACCGACTCGGTGGCATCCTGGACCTGGGCCAGGACTTTCCCGATCTTCTCGATCTCACCCTGTAGACGGGCGACGTCCGCGTGCCTCGTATCGAGGCGGGACTGGATCTGCGTCAGTGTCTCGGAGGAGCGATCGGCCTTCGGCGAAACCAGACTCATCGCGCCCGCACCCATGGCGAGGCCGAGGGTGAGCGCGGCTGCGGTGACACCGGCGAGGAGCGGGTCCACCGAGGGCAGGCGCTTGCGGGCCTGCGGCACCGGCGCAGCCTTCGCCTTGGCGTCGGCGACGGCCTGTTTCAGTAGCGCTTCCGGCGACCGATCGGATGACGCCGCTCCGATGACCTTGTCCGCCATGACCCGTTCTTCCTGTTCGACCACGTCACCATTGATTAAGGACGTTTGTTTACCGAAAGGTTACCAGAGGCCGAAGAATGCCGGGGTCGACCCGTCCGGTCGGTCGGGTAAAGTTGGTTCTTGGGCGCGGAGCGGACGGGAGCGACACCGGCATGTCAGGTAAGATTCTGCCCTACGGCCTGGCCCTCGGTCTGACCCTGGACATGACGCTCCAGGCGTCGGCACTCGAGCCGGTTCGGCCGGAGCCGCAACAGGCGGCGAAGCCTTGCCCTCGGCACGGCGCAGGATTCATCCGCATCCCGGGCTCGGAGACCTGCATCCGTGTCGGTGGCCGGGCGAGGACGGGGCTCGACCTCCGCTCAGGCGAGGACGGCTCGGCCGCGCGCCCAGTCGCCGGTGGCCGATTGTCCGTCGATACCCGCACGGAATCGGATTACGGCCCGGTGCGGACCTATGTGCGGATCGATGCGGGCCGGCGCTGACGCCTACAGGCTGCGTGACAGCACCAGGGGCTGGCTGCGTCCCGCCGCGCCCTTGCCATAGGGCGAAGGCGGCTGCGAGGGGCGGCCATAGACCGTGGTCGTCCTCGACCGGTTCATGTCCTCGGCCAGGGATTTCACCAGGCTCTCGGAGACCGTCCGCGCCGTCGCCAGGACGACCTGGCTGGTCTCGACCACCTCGGCGAAGCGCCGATGTGCGGCTTTCAGGCCCTCGACAGCATCCGGGGCGAAACGCGCGAGGGCGATGGCATTGGCCTTGGCGACTTCGAGACCCTGCATGTAGGCAGCCGCCAGGGCGGTCTTCCGCTCCGTCTGCGACAGGCCCTGGCGCAGGCGTCCGGCCCGAACGTGGCCGCCTTCCTCCGTCAGGATCTCCTCCAGCGCCCGCATCGTCTGCATGATGTGGGCGATCAGGGCGTCCGCGCCGGCCCGGTCGAGGATGCGCAGGGTCTTGGTCTCAGTTGCGGGTCGCATTGCCGGCCTCCTGCATCTTCATCATCTCGCGGTAGACCTGATCGGCGATGCCGATACCGCCGCTCTTCACCACCTGGCCCGCATATTCCTTGGTCAGCATCGACCGGTAGACCGCGCCGCCGGTGCCGTTGTCGCCGAGAGGGCCGTCGGTCCCCTCGGACGTCGCGAGGCGGTCGAGGGTCTGCTCCAGGAACATCGCCTCGAAATCGTTGGACGCCTTGCGCGCCTTGACCTCCGCCGGCGTCTTGCCCGTGGCGGCGGATGCCGCGGCGAGCTTGGTGTTCGCGGCCGTAGCGGCGGACTTGGCGGTATCGGACTTCAGGCCAGTGCTCACCGATTTGGCGATGTCGCCGACGATGGCCTTGCCGACGCCGATGGCGGCCTTGGCTGCAAGGGGTGCGAACAGCATGGTCATCGCCTCACGGGTTGGAGGAGGAAGAGGTTCAGCATCACATCACCTCGATATCGGCCTGGAGGGCGCCGGCGGCCTTGATGGCCTGAAGGATCGAGATCAGGTCTCGCGGGCCGACCCCCAGGGCGTTGAGGCCATCGACCAGCTCGCGCAGGGTCACGCCTTCCTTGACCAGGGCGAGCTTGTTGCCCTCGCCGGTATCGACCTTGACGCCGGTGCGCGGCACCACCGTGGTCGTCCCGTTGGAGAGCGGTGCCGGCTGGCTCACCTGCGGCTGCTCGGTAATGGTGACGGTGAGGTTGCCCTGGGCGATGGCGACGGTGGAGACCCGCACGTCGCGGCCCATGACGATGATGCCTGAGCGCTCGTCAACGATGACGCGGGCGGTCTGATCCGGCTCCACCTTCAACTGCTCCACCTCGGTGACGAGGCGGATCATGTTGCCATTGTACTTCGCTGGGATCTGCAGGGTCACGGTGGCCGGGTCGGTGGGTTCGGCGGTGTCGGCGCCCATGAAATCGTTGATCGCGGCGGCGATGCGCTTCGAGGTGGTGAAGTCTGGATTGCGCAGGGACAGGCGCAGGGTGCGCATGTCGTTCATCTTGAACGCCATCTCGCGCTCGATCATCGCCCCGTTGGGAACGCGCCCGTTGGTGGGGACGCCGCGGGTGATCTTGGCGGCGTCGCCCTCGGCCGAGAAGCCGGCGATGGCCACCGAGCCCTGTGCCAGTGCGTAGACCTCGCCATCGGCGCCGAGCAGAGGTGTGACGAGAAGGGTGCCGCCCTGAAGCGACTTGGCGTCGCCGAGCGATGACACCGTGATGTCGATGCGGTTGCCCTGCGTGGCGAAGGGCGGCAGGCTCGCCGTCACCATCACGGCGGCCAGGTTCTGCGTGCGCATCGTGGCGCCGCGGGTATTGACGCCGAGGCGTTCCAGCATCGCCTGGAGCGACTGCTTGGTGAAGGGGATGTTGTTCAGGGTATCGCCGGTGCCGTTGAGGCCGACGACGATGCCGTAGCCCACCAGCTGGTTCTGGCGCACGCCCTCGATGCTCGCGAGATCCTTGACCCGCGACAGGGCGAGAGCCTGTCCGTTCAGGGCGAAGACCAGCGCCAGCAGCGCGGCGATGCAGCGCGCGAGGCGGGCGGATCGGTGGGGCCGGGCGATCGCGGTTGGCATGATGCGCTTTGCTGGTCGGCGGAGCATGTCGTGTGAAATGGACATGCAGGACAATCTGCCAGGACCATGCCAAACGCCGCCTTCATCCAACCAATTGAAATTGAAAGATTTTCCTTGAATACGAGGATGATTGCGGCGGCGAGCACACCTGCTTTCCCTGCCGACCCGGCAGGTTCTGCCCGGTCGTTTACGGACAGTTAACCACGAGAGCCGGATTCTGACCGTCGGAGTCGATCTTCGTGCCGATGCGCGGAGCGACGTCCTGACTTTCGGAGACGGCCCATGCGCGTCGATAACCGCCCCGCCTCACAGGCCCTCGCCGCCGCCTCGCCGTCGCCGCGCAAGGCGGATGCGTCCCAGGCCTTCCTGGTGGGGGGTGAGACGGCCGCTGCTGCATCGTCCGCTGCCTCTGCACCGGCGACGTCGCTGGCCGGGCTCGACGCGATCCTGACGCTGCAAAGCCGGGAGGAGCAGCCGGGCGAGCGCCGCCGCCGTTTCGCCAAGCGCGGCCACGACCTCCTCGACGGTCTCGACCGGCTCAAGGCCTCGCTGGTCATGGGCCGGGTCTCGACGCGCGAGCTCCAGGCCATCGCGAGCCGGCTCTCCGAGCGGGCCGGGAGCAGCGGCGACCCACGCCTCGACGGGCTCATCGCCGATATCGAGCTCCGCGCGGCGGTGGAGCTCGCCAAGCTGGCGGCGGGGCAGGCCGCCTGATCCGAACGGCCCGGATTTGGGCCGACGCCCTCGCCGCTCAGCTTTCCATCATGTCGCGGATGCGACCCGCCAGGGTTTCCACCGGGAACGGCTTGGTGATCATCTGCATGCCCGGATCGAGTTGGCCGTTACCGAAGATCGCGTTCTCGGCATAGCCGGTGATGAACAGCACCTTGAGCGAAGGCCTGCTCTCGCGAGCCTGATCCGCGAGCTGGCGACCGTTGAGGCCCGGCAAGCCGACATCGGTGACCAGGAGATCGACGCGCTCCTGGGTGAGCAGGATCTTGAGCCCGGAAAGGCCGTCCGGGGCGGAGATCGCCCGGTAGCCGAGGTCTACCAGCACATCGACGATGAGGTCGCGCACCACCGCCTCGTCCTCCACGACGAGGACCGTCTCGCCATCCCCGAGGCGCGAAACCTCGGCGCCGGCTTCGACAGCGCCCGCCTCCGCTTCGCCGTCGACGCTGCGAGGCAGGTAGAGCTTCACGGCCGTGCCATGCCCGACCTGGGAATCGATCTTGGCGTGACCGTCGGACTGTCGGGCGAAGCCATAGATCATCGACAGGCCGAGGCCGGTTCCCTGCCCCAGAGGCTTCGTGGTGAAGAAGGGATCGAACGCCCGCGCGATCACGTCGGCCGGCATGCCGGTGCCGGTATCCGAGACGGAGATGCAGATGTACTGGCCCGGCTCCACGCCCGGATGCAGGCGGGCATAGGCGCGATCGAGTTCGGTGTTGACCGTCTCGATGCGCAGGCGGCCGCCATCCGGCATGGCGTCGCGGGCGTTGATCGCGAGGTTGAGGATCGCGTTCTCGAGCTGATGCGGATCGCACAGGGTCGGCCAGAGCCCCTCCCCCATGGCGATGTCGAGGGCGATCGTCTCGCCGATCGTCCGGCGCAGAAGATCTTCGAGCGATGCGATCAGCAAGTTGGCATCGACCGATTTCGGATCGAGCGGCTGACGTCTGGCGAAGGCGAGAAGCCGATGCGTCAGGGCCGCGGCCCGGTTGGCCGAGGACATCGCCGCCTTGGCGTAACGCTCGATATTGTCCATCCGGCCCTGCGACAACCGAGTCTGCATCAGGTCGAGGGAACCGACGATGCCGGTCAGCAAGTTGTTGAAGTCGTGAGCGATGCCGCCGGTGAGTTGGCCCACCGCCTCCATCTTCTGCGCCTGGCGCAGGGCGTCCTCGGCGAGTTCGAGAGCCGCCGCCTGCTCGCGCTCCGCCGTAGTGTTGCGGCCGCTGGCATAGACCCTTCCATCCTCGAAGGCGCCGGTCCAGGCGAACCAGCGGTAGGTGCCGTCGATATGGCGCAAGCGGCACTCGAACGGGTCGGTGAGCGGTTCGAGGACGATGGCCGAGAAGGTCGAGCAGGTGGCGTCGCGGTCGTCGGGATGGGCGAGATCCGCGAAGGACACACCCGCGAGATCCTCGGCCGTCCAGCCGAGGAGCGTCGTCCAGGCGGTGTTAATCGCGGCGATGCGGCTGTCGGTCTCGGCGACCATGAGAAGGTCCTGCGACAGGCGCCAGGCCCGATCCCTCTCCTGCGTCCGCTCCTGAACCTCCTGCGTGCGGGCCTGGACCTGCTGTTCCAGCGTCTCGTTGAGCCGCCTCAGGGCATCTTCCGCGAGGGCGCGGTCGGTGACGTCGTGACCCTCGGCGAAGATGCCGGTGACGGTGCCGTCCGCTTCCGTGATCGGCTGGTAGACGAGGTTGAGGACGCGTCGCTCGAGGATGCCCTCGCGTCCGGACTGAATGGTCACGAGCATGTTGCGGCCGATGAAGGGCCGGCCCGTGGCATAGACCTCGTCGAGGAGTTCGAAGAAGCCTTGCCCTTCGACCTCGGGCAGTCCCTCGCGGACGCTCACACCGATGAGGTCGCGCTGACCGACGAGCTGGAGATAGGCCTCGTTGGTGTACTCGAACACATGGGACGGCCCGCGCAGGACGCACATGAAGCCGGGCGCATCCTGGAACAGCGTGCGCAGGCGGTCGCGCTCCGCCGTCGTCTGCCGAACCTCGGAAAGGAGAGCGTTATTGGCCTGCCGGAGGGCTTCGGCCGCCTCCTGCCGCATGCGCACGGCTTCCGCCAGCACGGCATTGCGCTCGCGCTCGGCCTCGTAGGCCGAGACGCTGGCGAGGCTCGACGAAACCTGTCCGGCGAGAAGCTTGATGAAGCTGAGATAGTCGGCGTCGAAGGGCCGGTGGGGATTGAGGCCGACCATGAGGGTGCCGAGCGGTGCGCTGCCGCCCTGTCCGATGAGCGGCAGGATCACGGCCTTCGCCGGCGGTCTCGACCAGTCGCCGGTCGGCCATTCCTCCGCCGGGGCGAGATCGATGACCGTCTCGCGTCCCGTATCGCCCAGCCACCAGCCGAGCGGGCCGGTGGGATCGATGGAATTGGGCAGCGCGGCATGGTCCGGCGATATCCCCGTCGTGGAGGCGAGGCGGGCCACGCTTCCCTGGTCGAAGAGATAGATCGCGCTGAACGGCAGGTCGCGGCGATCCTCGCCGAGGCTGGCTTCCGCGGCCTGGAGGGCGTCGGACCGTGTCTCCGCTCGCGCGAGACTCTCGGCCACGAGACGCAGGATACCGAGCCGCCGCTCGCTGATGACCCGGTCCGTCTCCTCGCTGACCGCGCAGAACAGACCGCCCACCGATCCGTCATCGTCGATGACGGGGCTGTAGGAGAAGGTATGATAGGTCTCCTCCGGGTAGCCGTTGCGCTCCAGGAGCAGCAGAAGCCCGCGATCCCAGGTCGCCTCGCCATCCTCGTAGACGCTGCGGATGCGCGCCTCGATATCGTCCCAGATCTCGGCCCAGAGGATTTTCGTGGGCTTGGCCAGCGAGTCCGGGTGCTTGAGGCCGAGGGTCGGGCGATAGGCGTCGTTGTAGAAGAACGCGATGTCCGGCCCCCAACCGAGCCACATCTCGAACCGCGACGTCAGTAGGATCCGCAGGGCGACCTTCAGCGCCTCCGGCCAGCTTTCCGGCGGGCCGAGCGGCGTCCGGGTCCAATCCTTGGCCCGCATCAGGGCCGCCATCTCGCTCCCGCCGACGAAAATCTCCGACCGTCCGGCAATGGCTTTCGGCAAGGATCGGCTCTCCGGCACGTATTGGCCACGGTTGCATTATGGGGCGGAATACCGGGAGGTCGATGGACCGACCCGCGCGGATCGATCCTATAAATCACGCCGGCACGGTCGCATACCGGCCACGACCATCCGCTTGCCTTCCGGTCGGCGCACCGTCGCCGAGCGTTGCACCCCTGCCACCGCAAGGGCGCACCTGCACCGCGACGAGGCGCGGGCCGATCTCCCGCGCAGCGGCGGCGAGCTTTAAGACCGGCCCCATGATTGCTTCGATCCTGGCTCGTGCAGCGGATTTGTCCGAAACCGGCCCATTCCGCGGGGATCGATGCATCCGTTGCGTGTTTGTCGCAGACTGCATCCATCACGCCCTGGGATGAGGCTGGGGGTAAAGGGTGCGTTGTGGTACGGAGCGCCCTCCAGTAATAGGCACGCGAAACATCGCCGCGTACCGGCTGTGACGGACTTGCGAAGGGGCGAGGATGGCGACAGTCAAGATCGAGGACGGTTATGTCCCGTCCGAGAACGAGCCGTTCATGAATGACCGGCAGCGTGAGTATTTCCGCCGCAAGTTGGTGGGATGGAAGGCCGATATCCTGCGCGAAGCACAGGATACGCTGGTGGCACTTCAGACCGAGAACGAGAATCATCCTGATCTCGCCGATCGTGCGTCTTCGGAAACCGACCGGGCGATCGAGCTCCGGGCGCGGGACCGCCAGCGCAAGCTGACCGGCAAGATCGATGCGGCGCTCTCCCGCCTCGAAGACGGAAGCTACGGCTATTGCGAGGAGACCGGCGAGCCGATTTCCCTGAAGCGCCTCGATGCCCGGCCCATCGCCACCCTGTCGCTGGAAGCCCAGGAGCGGCATGAGCGACGCGAGCGCGTCTACCGAGACGAATAACATAGATGTAGGCGCGTCTTCGGGGCAGAGATTTTTATATCCGCCGGAAACGCCTACATCTTCGAAGGTCAGCCTCGAAGTTTTCGAGCGGACCTTGGCGGCAGATCAAATAAAAGCTTGGCTGTATTTGATCTATCTCTGTCCGGAACCTTATCCCTCATCTCGCGATTCCCGATACGACTTTGGTGTCGATCGAGGATCCAGATATGAATAACGAAATTCTGATCTTAGTACTCGCCGTCGTGACGTTGGGGATCGTCATCGCCGTGGCGATGTGGCAACGCGGCCGTGTCGCCAAGCTCAAAAACGATCCCGAACGCTCGGCCTTCCTCGACAACCATGGGACGGCCCCACGTCCGAACCGCCCCGGCACCGAGCATTGAGAACGTGCGTCCTGCGGCCGCTCAGAACGGCAGCAGGACGTCGACCAGTTGCTGGCCGTAGCGGGGCTGCTGCACATCGGTGATCTGACCGCGGCCGCCATAGGCAATGCGTGCCTGGGCGATCTTCGACGAGTCGATCGTATTGTCGGATTCGATGTCCTCGGGCCGTACCACGCCGGCGACGATGAGTTCGCGCACCTCGAAATTAATCCGGATTTCCTGCTTGCCCTCCACGACGAGGTTCCCGTTGGGCAGGATCTGATTGACGATGGCGGCGATGTTCGTGGTCACCGTCTCGTTGCGCTGAACCGAGCCCGCGCCGTCGCTGGACGAGGTCGATGTTCCGGTGATGAGCTTGTCCGGGCTGATCCCGGCGGCGGCGACGGCGGCGCTGCTCTCCAGGCCGAACGCGTTGGGAAGCCCCAGGCCCTCCGCATTGGAACGCGAGCGCTTGGTCTCGTTGTTCAGGTTGGCCTTGTCGGTGACATTGACCTTTATCGTGACGAGATCGCCGATACGCGCGGCGCGCTGATCCTTGAAGAAGGCGCGTGATCCCGTCCGCCACAGGGAGTTCGGCGCGTAGGAAACCGGCTGGATATCCGGCATCGGCAGGCGCACCGGACGGTAGCCGGGCTGGGACGTCGGATCCTCGATGGCCGAGAGCGGCGGCGTCGCGCCGATCTGCGACAGCCGGTCGACGGTGTTGCAGGCGCCGAGGCCCGAGCAGGCCAGCAGGATGGCGGCGAGCGCGATGGGCTTGGCGATGATGGGCTTGGCGATGAGGCGGCGGGTCGAACGGTTGCTCATGGTCCGGGCTTCCATGGAGAGGCAGCGTTGTTCGGTAGGGAGGGCGGCGTCAGCGTCCGGCATCGAACGTCGCGCTGGCCTGGCGGCCGAGGCTGGCGGGCGAACTGACCGAGACGCGGCCGGGGCCGATGATGGTGGCGGCGAGAATCTTCTTGGAGACGGGATTTGTGACGGTGATCGCGGCGCCGAGACGCCCGTTCTCGTTGGCCTGGCCCCGCAGGGAGAGGTTGAGGCCCGGCGCATCGAACACGATGGTCACGGCCTCGCCGCGCTGGACCAGATCCGCCGGGGCGATGTCGCCGGAGCGAAGGACGGCGCCGGCGCTCAGGCTGCGCTGGGCGACCTGACCCGTGGCGACGGCAGACCCGCCCTGGGCATCGGCCGGCGTCGCCTCGCGAGGGCGGCGTTCGACGGTGATGTCGGCGGCGCCCAGCGTGTCGCCGCGGTTGAGAGAGCGGGCCAGGACCTGGACCTCGCGGATTTCCTGGACCTGACCGGAGACCCGCAGCGACGCCTGGCGCTCGCCCAGGGTGATGAGGGCGGCGACCCGCTTGAGGCGGGGATCGTAGGAGAGATCGAGGGCCGTCGCCTGTCCGTCGAGATCGACCGGTGCGAGCAGGATCGTGTTCTCGCCGTCGAGGCGGATCGCAAGGTTGCGCTGGTCGAGCCCGTAGGAGGCTTCCAGCACGCGCTTGATCGCGGCCTCGATCTCGGTCGGGCCCACGCGCCGGGCGGCGCGTTGAACCGAGACCTGCTGGCGGCCGCCGGTCTCGATCTCGCCGAGGCCGAGCGGCATGACCGCCTCGGCGATGCGGCGGGTCTGGATCGTGCCCGACGCGCCGAGCGCCGGAGCGCGGAACAGCGGTCGCCTCGCGAGATCCGTCGGCGCACCCTCCACGAGATCGCCGAGGGTCAGGATGTCGCCGCGTGCGGTGACGTCGCCGCGCAGACGGACGCGCTGACCGGCCTCCTCGGCGAGGACATGGACGGTCATGTAGCTGAACGCCGCCAGGGCGATGAAGACGCGCACGACGATGCCGGGCGTGAGCGTGGCGACGCGCTTGCGCTGTACGGGGTGGATCTGTCTCAGGGCGTACATGGCACGACGCTTTCGGGGACGGGCTGAAGCGAGGACACGAGATCGGGAGGTCAGCCCGGACGGGCCGGCCGGGTCCCTAGCCGCGGAACATCTGCGAGGTGGTCGAGAGCATCTGGTCGGCGGCGGTGACGACCTTCGAGTTCATCTCGTAGGCGCGCTGGGCCGCGATCAGGGACGAGATCTCGTTGACGGCGTTGACGTTCGCCTCTTCGAGATAGCTCTGCTGCAGGTTGCCGAAGCCTTCCGAGCCCGGCAGGCCGTTGATGGCGGGGCCCGAGGCGGCGGTCTCGATGAACAGGTTGTCGCCGATGGATTCCAGACCGACCTTGTTGACGAAGCGGGCGAGCTGGAACTGGCCGAGGGTCTGCGGCGCGGTCTGTCCCGGCACGGTCGCCTGGACCGAGCCCTGCGCGCTGATCGTGACGCTGGTCGCGTTGTTGGGCACCGTCATGCCCGGATCGACGAGGTAGCCGTCGCGGGTCACGAGCTGTCCCTGGGCGGAGAGGTCGAACGAGCCGTCGCGGGTATAGGCGATGCGGCCGTCGGGCATCGTGACCCGGAACAGGCCCTCGCCGCGGATGGCGACGTCGTATTCCTTTTCCGTCGAGGTGAGCGTGCCCTGCGACATCGTCCGGGCGGTCGAGGTCGTCTTCACGCCCGATCCGATGGCGAGGCCCGCCGGAAGCTGGGTGTTCTGGTCCGAGGTCGAGGAGCCGGCCCGGCGCAGGTTCTGATAGAGCAGGTCCTGGAAATGGGCCTGCTGGCGCTTGTAGCCGGTGGTGCGCAGGTTCGCGATGTTGTTCGAGATGACCTGGACGTTGAGTTCCTGGGCCGCCATGCCGGTGGCGGCTGCGTAGAGGGCGCGCATCGTCTGATTCCTTACGCGACGTCGGCGAGGCGGCGGATCGCCGTGCCCCGCAATTCGTCCAGGCGCGAGATCACGCCCGAGACCATGGTGTAGGTGCGGTTCACGTCCATCAGCCGGGTCATCTCGATGACGGGCTTGACGTTGGAGCGCTCGAGCGCTCCGGATTCGAGCCGGCCATTGAGGCCGGCGGCCACGGGGGCCGCTTGGGAGGCGTAGAGGTTGGCGCCCTCGTTGGTGAGCGCCTGCGGATTGGCGAAGGTCACCATCCGGACCCGTCCGCGGATGCCGATATTGGTGGAGACCGTGCCGTCAGGCCCGATGGAGAGGCCGGTCTCCTGGGCGTTGATCTGGATCGGGCCGCCCTCGCCCTGGACGGCGTAACCGTCGCTGGTGACGAGATTGCCCTGCGCATCCGTCTCGAATGCGCCGTTGCGGGTGTAGCGGTCGCCGTTGGGCGTGCGGACCACGAGGAAGGCTTCCCCGCGGACGGCGACATGGAGCGGGTTGCCGGTCTGCTCGATCGGCCCCTGGGCGAGATCGAGGGCGGTGCCCTGGTCGATGACGTAGGAGACACGCCGGTCCTGGGGCTTGAACGAGTCGGCACTCGCCACCGGCATCAGGTATTCCTGGAAGCGGGTATTGCGGCCCTTGAAGCCATTGGTCGAGACGTTCGCCATGTTGTTGGCGATGACGTCGAGCTCACGCTGCAGGGCGACCTGACTGGAGACTCCGACAAACAGTGCGTTCTGCATCGATCGACAAGGCCTCGAGGTGCGGCGACGTTAAGGATGTCCGCACGGGCCGTGCCATCTGCAAAAATCAGAAAATATCTTTCTTAATCAACGTCTTGATTGGAGTGATGCCTGGACTTTTCCGGCCGCGCCTTCATCCCCGCGGCAGAAAGCACCCGGCAGCTTTTGCCGCCTTAACGACACGTTAACCGTGACCGAAGATATCTTTGTCGACGGGGTCGCGAGCCATCATCGCCGCCGGCACCCTGGGACGGGATTCGAAGAGGGCGCTCCATGGCCAAGAAGCCCAAGAAGGCCCCTGCCGCGGAAGGGGAAGGCGCCGAAGGCGAAGCCCCGAAGGGCGGCAAGAAGAAGATCATCATCATTGGCGCGGCCGTGCTGCTGCTGGCCGGCGGCGGTGGCGGATACGTCATGATGAAGAAGAAGGCCGGCGACGGCCTCGGCGACCCGGCCGTCGCCGAGGTCAAGAAGCCCCTCGTCTTCCTCGACGTCCGCGAGATGACGATCAACCTCACCAACGAGCCCGGTCAGGACAAGCCCCGCGTCGCCAAGGTCAAGGTCTCCCTGGAACTGAAGGACGCCAAGGTCGAGGGCGAGGTGAAGCCTCTGATGCCGCGCATCGAGGACACGTTCCAGGTTTACATGCGCGAATTGCGCGCCAGCGACCTCGCCGGCTCCGCCGGGCTCTACCGCCTGCGCGAAGAGCTGCTCCGGCGCGTCAACGTCGCGATCCATCCGGCACGGGCCGAGGCCGTGCTCTTCAAGGACGTCATCGTCCAGTAACCCCAATATCGGTGTCGAGACGGTCATGGCGGGTCCCGAAGACGAGATCGAAGAGGACGATTGGGCGACAGCCCTGATCGAGCAGAACGCCGAAGGCGGCGAATCCTCGCTGGCCGACGAGTGGGGCGCGGCGCTCGCCGAGCAGGGCACGACCACGCATGCCAGCGACGTCGCCGCCGAATGGGCGACGATGATCGAGGACGGGGAGACCGACAATCTCCCCGAACTCGCCGGCAACGATCGCATCCTCAACCAGGACGAGATCGACGGCGTCCTCGGCTTCAGCCTGCGCGAATTGTCGGCCTCGGGCGCCGGTGGTGTCCGCGCCATCGTGGATTCGGGCGTCGTTCAGTACGAACGCCTGCCGATGCTGGAAATCGTCTTCGACCGGATGATCCGGTTGTTGTCGACCAGCCTGCGCAACTTCTTCCAGGACAACGTCGAGGTGACCCTCGACAACATCACCTCGGTCCGCTTCGGCGACTATCTCAACGCCATTCCGCTGCCGACCCTGCTCGGGGTGTTCCGGGCCGATGCCTGGGAGAATTCCGGCCTCGTCACGGTGGAATCGAACCTCGCCTACTCGACCCTCGACCTGCTGCTCGGCGGCAAGCGCGGCGGCTCCTCGACCCGCCTCGACGGGCGTCCGTTCACGACCATCGAGATGCAGCTGGTGCGGCGCCTCGTGGAGATCATCCTCAGCGACCTCGAACTCTCGTTCCAGCCGCTCTCGCCGGTCCGCTTCGGCATCGACCGGATCGAGACCAACCCGCGCTTCGCCACGATCACCCGGCCGGCCAACGCCGCCATCCTGATCAGCCTCAAGCTCGACATGGACGGCCGCGGCGGCCAGCTCCAGATCCTGTTCCCCTACGCCACCATCGAGCCGATCCGTGAACTGCTCATGCAGAGCTTCATGGGCGAGAAGCTCGGCCGCGACCACACCTGGGAAAGCCACCTCGCCACCGAGATCTGGCAGGCCGACGCCACCATGGAGGCGGTGCTCCACGAGATGATGCTGCCCCTCAAGAGGGTGCTGTCCCTGAAGGTCGGCGACACGCTGATGTTCGACACCAAGCCCACCGACCTCATCAACGTCCGCTGCGGCGACTGGGCCCTGACGCAGGGGCGCATCGGCCGGGTGGACGACAACATCTCGGTGCAGCTCACGCGACCGCTGCGGCGCTCCCGCACCACGCTCCAGGCCTTCGAGGCCTCCATGAACAACCGCAACGACGGGTGACCCGCGCATGAGCCTCCTCGTCACCCTCGCCGCCGACGTCCTCGTCGCCATCCTCCTCGTGGCCAGCATCGTCTCGTCCGTGCGCCTGAGCCGGCGCATCACCCGCATGAAGGCCGACGAGGCCGGCCTGCGCCAGACCATTGGCGACCTCGTCGTGGCGAGCTCCACGGCGGAGCGCGCGATCATCGGCCTGCGCGCCACCCTCGACGAATGCGACCGGACGCTGGCCGACCGCCTCGGCACCGCCGAGCGCTACGCCGCCGACCTGTCCGCCCATGTCCAGGCCGGCGAGACCGTGATCGCCCGCATCTCGGCCATCGTGTCGCATGCACAGCCGTCGCGGATCGCCCCTTCCTCCGTGGAGCTCCGACCCTCCGAGTTCCGCACTGCCCCGGTTCACGGCGAGGAGATGCCGAGGATCGTCGCGTCGAGCCCCAATGGTGAACGTCTCGGTGTCGCCGCCGCGGCCGCCCTCGCCATGTCCGAGCGCGCCCTCGGCCGCCTGCGGAGCCGCGCCGCGTGAAGAAGCCGGGTCTCCTCTTGCGCCTTAAACAGGCGGGCCTCGGACAGGTGAAGCCCGGACAGACGGGCATCGGACAGGCACGCCCCTACAAGCTGCGCCTCATCGATGCGGTGACTCTGGCGGCGGTCGGGTTGCTGGTGCTCAAGCTCTCCGCGATCGTGGTCGACGATCTCCAGCCGGAGCCCGCCTCGTCGGCGGTGCAGCTTCCGGAGTTCGCCCGGGCCCTCGCCAAGGCCCGGACCAATTACGAAGGAGCCGACCCGCTCACCACCGGCTCGGTGACGCCGAAGGAGCCGGAGAAACCCGCCCCCGAGCCGGAACCGCCCGCCCCGCGCCCGCCGCCGCCCCCGGAGCCGATGCCCGCCAGCGAGCGCGCCATCCTCGAAAAGCTCGCCGCCCGGCGCGACGCCCTCAAGCAGCGCGACGAGACCCTGAACCTGCGCGAGCAGATGCTCGGGACCGCCGAGCGCAAGCTCGAAGAAGGTGTCGACGACCTCAAGCGCAACGAGGACAAGACCGACGGGAGCGGCGCGCAGAAGGCCGAGGCGGAGAAGGCCGGCCTGAAGAACATCGTCACCATGTACGAGACGATGAAGCCGAAGGATGCCGCCCGCGTCTTCGACAGGCTCTCCCTCGACGTCTTGGTGCCCATCGTCCTGGCGATGAATCCGCGCAAGATGGCAGAGGTGCTGGCGCTGATGCAGTCGGAGCCGGCGGAGAAGCTGACGGTGGCGCTTGCCAACCGTGCACGCGGCCAGACGCCGGCGCAGCAGCCCGTCGTCATGGGCCTCGGCCCCAACGAGTTGCCGGCCATCGACCAGGGCGGCCTCTCCGACAAGCGGCGCTGAGGCGGAGCTTCCCAAACAGCCTCGGACGGTCGGATCGGCGGTGGGAGACGACGCGCGATCCGGGTGTGTGCATTGCGCTCGTCGGCCGGGAAGGCTAGGCGGCACGTCGGACCTCGTTCGAACGCCGGAAGCCCGCTTGATGCGTTGGATGCATGTTTTACCCGTGATCGGCGTGCTGTCGCTCGCCGCGACCGGCCAGGCCTGGAACGGTGCCGTGGCGCAGGAAGCCGCGCCGGAGATGGACGCACCGGCCGCCTCGGAGGCCGCACCGAAGCCGAAACCCAAGCCGAAGCCGAAGCCCGCTCCCAAACCCGCCGCACCTGTCGCCACCGCGCCCGCCGCGACGCCGGCCGCCTCTCCCGCCAAGGCGGCATGGCCCGAGGGCGCCAGCGCCCTGAGCGAGAGCTACGGCGATTGGAGCATCAATTGCTCCCGCGCGAACCAGGCGACGATCTGCTCCGTCGTCCAGGCCCAGGGGTCGAAGCGCGAGAACCGGCGTGAATTCGCGATCGAGCTGAAGCCGCCCGCCAATGACCGCACCGACGGGCTGATCCTGATGCCGTTCGGCTTCCAGATCGAGCCGGGCCTGAGTTTCAAGCTCGACAATGCGGTCCTCGGAAAGGGTGCGCCCTATTACGCCTGCAGTTCGGAAGGCTGCCTCGTGCCGGTGAGCCTGCCGACTCTCGCCACCGATACGATGAAGACCGCCAAGAACCTGCTCATCCTCGCCATGAAGCAGGATGCCACCGAACCGACGACCATCACCGTGCCGCTCAACGGCTTCGGTGCCGCCCTCGCCAGGGCAAGCGCATTGTCGAACTGACGCGAACAGTCGGGCGACAATACAGACAGGAAACGCCATCCATGAAGCAGATCTTGCTCGCCTCGCTGCTGCTGGGGAGCCTCACAGCACCCCTCGCTGCACAGCCCGCACCGGATGCGCCTCCGCCGCCGGACACCAAAGAAGAGCGGCAGAAGAACACCGCCGCCAAGCTCGCCGGGCTTCTCCAGTTCGTCTCGGAATCCTGCACCGATTCCAAGCCGAACTACGAGACCTTCAAACAGGTGGTCAGGGGCCTGGGCATCGAGCCGGACGCCCTTGCCGGTGGCGAGTTGATCCTCCGGGTGAAGGCCTATGCCGACGTCTACTCCCAGGACGTTCCGGCCAATTGCGCCAAGGCGCTGGCCAATTTCGGCGAGAATGGCACCACCCTTCCGGGTCTCGTCGTCAAGAAGTGACGCGTTGAAGCGCTCACCGAGCCGGATCGCGCTTGGCTCGACGTCTTTCGGCGCCGGCATGGTCCGGCGCCGGTCAACCGGCAGAGTGCCGAAACCGACGTGAGGCTCGGGACGGCGTCACGGTTTCGACGTCGCGGTGATCGACGCGTCCGGGCAATTTGGCAGCACGGCCTTGCCGATCTTGTTGTTCGGATCACAGGCCGGGACGGTCGGCGCTCCGCCATTCTCGGCCCGCTCGGTCCGAAGCGCGTCGAAATTCCACACGCCGACCCAGATCACGGCGAGGATCGCGGCCAGCCCCAGGATGACCAACGGCATGAGGCGGCGCATCAGCGGGTCTCCGTCCGCTGCACGGGCGCCGTGTTCGCCGTCTCGCCATGATGGACGAAGGCATACAGGATCCCGACGGCGAGAATGGCCACGGCGGCGATGAGAACCGGAAAATAGCGATGCATGGCATGTCCTAACCAGACGGGTACGAGGTCGCAACGGAGGGGGTGCCGTCGGCGTGGCGCGGCGCTAGGAGGTCGCCACCAGGGCCACGCCTCCGATCATCAGCAGACCCCCGAGGATGCGCCAGACCGTTGCCGGGTGACGCTCGAAGCCGATCCAGCCGAAATGATCGAGCAGGATCGAGGTGACGACGCCCGCCGTCACGAGCATCCCGAGGAACGGAGCCGCTCCGATCTGGCGGGCCACCAGGAGCTGCGCGAGGACGATCCCGCCGCCGAGCACGCCGCCGAACCAGGCCCACCACGGAACCTCCAGCGCCTGGGCCATCGTCGGCAGCGAGAGCCTACCGGATAAGAGCCCCACCACGAGGATGCAGGTTGCCGTTCCAGCGGCAACCACGAGGCCGGCACTCAGCGACCAGCCGAGGCTCTTCGCCAGGGCTCCGTTCTGTCCCGCCTGCACAGCGTTCGCGACGCCGGCGAGGAGGACGAGGCAGTACAGATACCACATCGGTTCCGGGTTCCGTCGTTGGACCGTTGAACTAGCTGTCGTTGCTATGGAGGTTGTCCATCCGAGGGTGTCGCGCGAGGCTGTGGTTGCGAAGCCTGTAACCCCGGACCCGGAGCCTCGGATGGACGCTCATCAGAATGCGCGCACGACGCCCCATAGTCGACGGTTGAT